>JBCBLJ010000051.1:0-19443 GCA_038520195.1 Planctomycetota bacterium | reverse complement strand
GGCACTCCGAATCATTCCAGGTTGCGGGTCGGTAACAAGGTGATCGTCGTAGAAACTCCTTGAGTTCGAACCAATCGAGCCGATTTCGTAGACCGGAACCACGATCCTGAAGCTCCTCCCTCATTTTGGTCTCGAGAGCCTCAAGCGAACGATAGCCGTAGCCGGGCACTTGGGTGATGGGGTCAAAGTAGAAGTTGAGAAAGCGACAGATCGAGTCTCTTGCTTGTGCGGGACTCACATCGACGGGACCATCTGCTGAACCTCCGAGCGGGTGCTCGAGAAGAAACTTCATGAGTCCTGTATCGATCAATCCGTGGAAACTTCGAATGACTCCACGGGACTCGTTTGGATTGTGGCTTCGAGAGGCGATGGCCTCGCGTGCGTCGCGGCGCATCCAATCATCGATCGCGATGCTCTCCTCGTGGGTGAGTTCGGGCAATTGCAGTGTGGTGTACCGCTGGAAATCTCGTTCGTAATTCCTAGCGATGACGCTGCCGAGGAACTTGTTCGTCCTCATCGCCGCATCCCTGTTGTTTGTTTGAGTCTCTTGGCGAAAGCGAGTCTCCGCCATCAATCGAAAGCTGGGGCGATGACGAAACAGGTCATGAAGTGAACGGGCGTCAGCGATCTCGGTTCCTTCCTTCCAGAGTTCAAGGACCGCGAGCAGAATCGCCTCGTTGGCGATGAGCGGAATGCGTTTGCCTTTGAAATCAGGTGATTTGGATGGGCCGGCGGATGGCGATGGACGCTCGACGAAAAGGTCTGCGACGGGCTCGGTCAGACCATCGTTGAACTTGCCAAAGACGATGTGTCCGACCTCATGCGGAGCAATGAAGCTGAGACCGGGACTCCGCCCGAGAAAGACGCCGGTGTAGGGTAAGCCGGGCAGAATGTTGTGCGAATGCTCGGGCTGGGGGATGTACACCAGCGGAATGCTTCCTTTCGTGATCGGGTTGTATTCAGCCAGATCTTCCAGTCGTTCCGCAAGTGGCGCTGTTCCAACGATGGAAGCGACAACCTGTAGAAAACGTCCGACGTGCCGCCGAATAATCTGCTCCGCAGCTTCACATTCTTCTTGCTCGTGTGCGCGAACACCGACCGTTGGGAAGTGCAGCGAAAAGTACTTCTTTAGAAGCCGATCTCCCGTTCCTTGTTCCCCTCGGGTCTCCGACGCCTGCGAATCAAACGCTTGCAACTCAGCCGAGCAGCGGCCTGTGAGCAAAGCGGATGAGCAAGCAGCATGCGCGAAAAACGTTCGTCGACCGATACTTGGCATGTTCGCTCCCATGAAGATGGTATGCGCCCCGTTAGAAGGGTTGCTGTTTCGAATTGGGATAGACTTCGCGAACGATTGCGTCCTGTCGCATTCGCTCCGCAGAGGCGTCGTTTCCGCGGACGTAGTATCCCATTTCGTTTCCGAAGTCCAACGGCTGGCGGTCACAAACCTCGCCGCCAGCCTCGCTAACAACCCGATCCACCTGCTCGGGTTTTGAACTCTTGTTGACGGTGACAATCCATTCTTTCATTTGTTATCCGCCAATCCAAAGGCCACAGAAGTCGCGGAAACTAACAGTCGGTCGGTGGCACGACCAAGTCCGCTCGATCGGTCCATTCTATCAATCGGAAGGCCGCGGCGGCGTTGATGACGCCATGTCCGGTTTCGAAATCGTAGCCCGGTCTGCCGATGTCAACCGCTGACTGAATCAGTGCACCTTTCAGCTCGGCCGGCGTCAATGCTGGATCCACCGACAGCAATAATGCACCAACGCCCGCCGCCACCGGACACGCCGCCGATGTTCCGTTGTCGAACGGTTGGCTCGTCCCCCCAGGACGTCCGGTGCCGAAGTTGCCAAAGAAATGCGAGTACGCGGACACGTCAGGTTTGCATTTGTCGAACCCGTTCTGGTGGGCATGGCTTGGGCCCTGTGCTGAATACCCGATCCGAACGTTGGCCGCGTTGACGGCGGCAACCGTGATCACCTCTTCCAATGCGTTGGAAGCTTGGATCGAATTCCCTGGTCCAATACCGCTCGAGTGGCAGTTGCCACTCGGGCATGGGTTCCCGCAGTTCCCGGCGGCAAAGAAGCAGGCCGCGCCGGATCGAATGACCTCACGAACCTTACGGTGGATGGGGTGGTTTGCGTCATTCATCTCATGACGTGGGTCGGGTGTGATTCCGGTGAACCCGTAACTGTTATTGGTAAGATGCGGCGTCCCGTTCTGACGGCGTTGTTCGAGCACGGCCTGGAACATGGCAATGGCCCCACCGGAATTTGGGACACCAAGGAAGGGATAGTCAAGCAACTTGGCTTGAGGGGCGGCGACAAGAATATCCGCCGCACACATCGAGCCGTGACTCGTGATGGACGCGCTCCCTGGTGCCGGTCCGTTGGGCGAGTCATGTCCGCCGATGACGGGATAGACGCGTCCGTTGACTCCTTCATCGAGAATCCCGACGACAACGTTTTGACCGCGGAAGCCTTCAAACCAAATTCGCTCGACGCCGAGCAACGCACGGATTTGGTCGATGGTCGCGACGGTTGTGAATGCGCAATCGGCGGCACTACTGCCGGTGCGAGCTCGATCCAACACGGCCGCCATCGAGGACGAAGGGTTTCTAACGTGAGAATTCAACCACGCCATCAGTGCAGCGGAGAGCTGAGGAGGCATCGCGGACATTGGGTCAATGACATCACGGCCCATTGGATCCGGAACATCTCTTCCCATCGGATCTGGGACGTCCCTGCCCATGGCAACCGGATAAGCACCTTCCAAGGCACTTGCAACTTGAACGCCAGAAGTTTGCTGACCAGAGCCACCGCAACCACACCCGTGACGACCAAAATAGGTCATCTTCGAACAGGGCCAAACCTGATGGACTCCCGTCTTTTGCTCGCAGTCGTCGATCTTGGTGGCATCAATTTTTGCGGGCAGAACCCATGAGCCACCCTGTGGAGCGGATTCGGTGACTTCTGGGATCTCGAAGCCTGAGTAGTCTCCGTCATCGAACAACGCCGTCGGAGCCACTTCGATGTCGTAGTCCAGACCAAGCCCGCTCATTGATTTGAGCAGCTTGTCCGCCACTTTTGAGCGTTCCTCGTAGCAACTCAGTGCCGCAGAGCTTTGTTCGAAATGAACGGAATTGTCAGACTCGAATTCGATCAGGACGTCGACTTTTCGCATGGGTTCACTCAGAGAGGGTCGCTTTCACTACCAATGGGGGTAGGAAGTATCCAGCACCACCCAATCGCGGGCAATGGCTAATCGCTGCAAAACCCCTGGATTAACAATTCGTTCAGTGAGGTTTCCGAATTTTCGGATTGGACGTGTGAAGAAAGTCTGTGCTGGGTGGGGGTGCGGGGTTGCATTCAATCCACCCGCTATGTGACCCGATTCGACCGGTAGCCGACGCCCCATCCGCGTCAAATCACACCCAAACGAAAGGAGATCACGGATGATCCGGTTCGAATGGCCCCGCCGCATCGGGGTGTCCCTTCTCGCGAGCGCCGCACTTTGCGGAGGCGTCCTTGCCGACGGCCCATTCGGTTTTCGCCCACGACCGAAAACCGAGGTTGAGCGACTCGCCCAGAAGATTGACACGCTCGAAAAGCACATCGACCGTCATGGCAGCGTTGTCGCAAAAATGCCCGATGTCTTCGGAGAGTCTCGGTTGACTCGTCACCGCCGCGAGTTTGAAGAGGTGATCGAGAAGGAGCTCGAGACGTTTGACGTGACCTTGAACGCAACGGTCCGAAGAAGCGACCAGGCGTTTCTCGCGAACGCGTTTTCTCTCTCGGCGTCACTGAGCGAAGGAACGCCCGCGCCAATGAGCAATCCCGCCGTCAGCGTTTTCACGCAGAGCCTTGGCGTGACGGCGGCGGATGGCACTGCACCGAGCGCGACCGCAGCTCCGATCAACCGAACGGCTTTGCTTGGAGGGCCGCTTGCAGGAACCTCGTCGAATTTCGTCGGCTTCGAAAACAATGGCGTTGCGATCGAGCCGGTCGTCAAACTTGATCAATTGAAGCGGTACCTCGATCACCTCAATGAGATCCGCCGGATCAACGAAGGCGACGATACCGGCGATTCGCCAGGTTACACGATCAACCTCGTTCGGATTCCGGTCTCGGTGCTTCCCGGGACTGAGACACGACAGGGCTATGGGGCCGAAATCACCATTACTGCGCGCCCTCACCTATCACGCGAAACGCTGCCGAGAGCATTTCGAAACTGGGTGATCAACGACCTCGTCGATGAGTTAACGCTGCCTACACTCAAACGCGTCGACGTCGAAAGTTGGAAAGCGAGCAGTAGTCTGTACTCGTATCTGTATGACCTGCTCACCGACCCAGCATACCCGCCGTCAAACCCAGGGAAGGGCTTCCCACCGAACTTTGACGTTGTCTATGACCGATTCCTGGACACTCAGCTTCTACCTTTCTTCGAGCTAGATAAGGAGCTCGTCAAATCTCGAGGTGTGAAAGGCAGCAGCCGTAGCGAGTCATTCAAGAAAGCCCTTGACAAAGTGATTCTCGACAATGAAAAGGCAAAACTCAGTCTCTTATCTGATCAAGAGCGAATCTCTGCGAAGCGATTGTTTCTCCTAGTATCAATTCGAGAAACTATTGAGAAGCGAAGCCAGGGCTACTCAAATCCTTCTCGAGCTAGACGGTCACGATATTCCGTGCCGACTTCGACTCGGGCGCTTGTGTACGCTCGATCCTTTCAGCGACGTGGAATCAAGGGAAGCCCGAGCCCTTGCCTATTCGAAGTGGATCGGCTTGAAGAGCTCGCGAAGCGAATGAATGTCATCCTCGACCTTCGTCGCGATGCGATAGGTCGTATACCAAACACTGAGGCTCGTAGCTTCATCCGTGAAGAACTCAAGGGTGCCTACGATTTCTTGGTCGAGTCAGGCAAGCAGAATCCGGAGATTTGGCACCTAGCGGACGACCTGTACGAGATCATCCGCGAAGGAAGAGACGAGCAATTGCTCGAAAAACAAAAGGCGTTTGCACGTTTGATCGGTAACGGTGGCCTTGGACGATCAGTTCGCACGCAACCCTACGACTACCAAGTCACCGAGGATCTGGCGTGGTGCATTTTGGTCGAGTCGGCTTTGCTCAACCGAGCGATCGTTGACGATATTAAACGGACCGCCGAAGAGAAAAACTCGCCATGCTTGATCGCGCCCGACTGTGACCAGTTCTATCTTCCGATCGACATGCTCCCGGAAGAGACGACTCACGCGTTCAACGCGTATGTCAATTGCCGTTGGCCGATCAAGGCGTTCGCGCTCGATCCGGTTGTCCAAGAGCAGAATGTCGCCGACGTCTTCAGTCTTCGACGGGAGTTGCAACTCGCAGCCTCCGTCGCGCTGGCTTCCGGCGAGATGAGTCTCGGAAACTTCTCGCAGTTCGCTCGCCGCATTGAACTTGACACCGAAACCGTTGCGCTCAATCGCACGGTGATCGGATTCGCGCATGGCGACGATACGTTTGGTTGGCGATATCAGCCGCGTGTGCAGACCGGCGAGATCGACGGAACGTTTAAGTCATTCGCCCAAACGCTTCTGGGCGGTCCAAAACGCGATCGATTGATTCGCGATCACCGCTTGGAGCCGGGCATGCGCGAGTGCACTGCGATTTTGGTTACTCCGTCGTTTGTGCCCTATGTCACCTTCGACACTCGAACCAATTGGTACCGATTAACACGTCCGTCACGCAAAGAATTCGACTTGCTCGAAGGAACCCGTTGGGGACGCGAAGTCACCGATTTACGTCGCCTGAAGAACGCCTGCATGGCGGATCAGAATCTTCACCGTGACGGTCAAGTCTATCGGTTGATGCGTGCCGTCGACCAACTCGAAGAGCGGCTTCCCCTACAAACGATGTTCGTTCAGATGCCGGTCGAAGATAGCAAGGGCGGTTTCCAGACGATCGCCGTCGGTACGCAGAACTTGGGGCCGGAACTCGTCGGTTTCTATGGTCAGCCGGGCTACGACACGACCAAAGAATCGTCGTTCTATCTGGTCGGCGACAACTTCAGCATTCACGATACACGCGTGATCGCCGGCGGAGTCGCCCTGCGTACGTACGACGAAACGGCCACCGCGGCAACGCCCGCCACACCGGCCGCGGCGACACCTGCCCCGGCCGCGACGACACCGGCGGCGCCTGCTGCCTCAACAGGCGCCACGACCACGTCGATGGCCGCCGCGACACCAGCGGCGAGCAGTACCGCCGCTTCGATGACCAAACAAGTACGGATGCTCAGCCGTCAGATCCTGGAGGTGCGACTACCCGCCGGCCTAAAGCCCTACACACGGAAGTTCGACGGAACGAACGACACGCAAGTCATCGCGGTCCAAGTCGGGACTCCGTATGGCGTTTCGGGAGTGTTGGAAATCCCTGTGATCAAGGAAGAGTCAGCTGCCACGGCAGCCGCCGCGGCGGCAACCACAGCTGCTCAGCAAGCGATCGACGCACGACACCCTGTCGTCTATCAGTGGGAGAAAGTTCCGACAGGTTCCGCCACTTTGGTCTTCGATGCCAATGGCGTCAGCCAGGTGAACATCGAAGACGCGATCGACAAGGTGAAACTCCAGTTGAACACCGACAAGCTCGCGAAGGACGCTCACGATCGTTTGATTCCAGTGCCCGCTCGCACCGGTTTGCTCGTGTTCGAGATGACCATCACCTCGGGGACAGCAGGGAAAACGCCCATCACAAAGAAGGTCTCCGGCCCTTGGCCTGTGATCCTGAACAATGACTTCGACCTCAACCTGCTCGAAGCGCAATTGCAAGTAGACCTACGAAACGCCATTCCCGTCGATTTCAATCCCTCAGAAATCACGCTTCGCGGCTTGGTTCGATTCAATGACGATACCGGTGCGGGTATCCATCGAGATCGTCCCATCCATCGTTTGGGAAACGATCTGAAGCTCAAGGTCGTCGTTGGGAAACAGTGTGAAGGCCTCTGCGTTCCGGCGTTGACCGACGTTTCTCATGACAACGATGTCATGCAACGATTGCTCCGTGATGGCGCTCAGGAGCTTGAGCACGAGGTCGCCACCCTCGGAACGGCCGTCCTCGGCAAGAAGTAGTCTCTTCGGGCCTTAGGCTCGGAGGTCACTTTCTCCCGGCCGCACCTTCGCGTCATCGAAGTGCGGTCGGTGCGGGCATGAAGAGACATGGGATGCTCGTTCGCTGCTGACCGACGGGACGCCGCAGCCTCGACACAGGGATCTGAGCGAGGGCGATCCATCGACTGGTGGATCCGAGGCGATTGATGTCCCTATCCGATCGAGCGACGATCCATTCATGCGGAAAATCAAACGGATGTCATCCTTCGTGCGTTTTGGGGGTTGCCATCTACTTCCTTTCCTCGCATGCTCGATCGCCTCTGTGGCATTGTCAATCTCTGCTCCGGAGTGGTTGCGCTGACATGCGGGGACGTCGCCCATTCATTTCGAAGGAGCCATCGTGGTTGAATTTGAGATCTCCATCGACGAAGCCCTGGCGCTTGACGTTGGTCAGGTTGCGACGAACGACGACGACTTGATAGCGGTTTGCATTGGGCACCGAGTGACGGGCGCGATCGCGATTCACGAGGACAAGTACCTCATCGCGTTCAGCACGATTTGCACCCACATGGGATGCCATCTCGCTCAAGTCCGGCATGAACCCGAAGACGGTGTGTCGACCGATTCGCTGACACTGGGCCCGTGCGCGTGCCACGGCACGTTATTCGATTTGCTCAAGTCTGGATTGGTCGTGCTCGGTCCGGCAACCCAGAACCTGCCGCAACTCAGGCTGATGCGAGACGACACAAAGATCTACGCCGATGGTTGGGTCCTTCGCGGTGGGGCCGAACAGACGCCACCGACAGAAGATGCCTGGCCGTGTTCCGATGACGACGCGGAGGAAGCAGATGGCGGACAATGAATACGGGCGCGACGTTCCAGACAAAACGAGACGTCACGCGACGGGATGCCAGTACTGCGCCGTAGGCTGCGGATACAACGCGATCCTCGTTCCTCTCAAAGCGGGCGCGCAAGACGCCGAGGATACGGAACCGACGCCGAACTGCTCGGGTGAAAAGAAAGCTCTCGAAGGTGTGTCCCGATTCATCACGCCCGCGATGCGCAACACGGTTCGCTTGCAAGGGAAGCGGCATGCCGCGGCGGTCGTCCCCGATGTCCGTTGCGATCTGAACAAAGGCAACCATTCGGTTCGCGGCGGCAGCCAAGGCGAGAACCTGGTCACGCATGACGGACGCGGACGGAGCACCCGAGACCGGCTCAAGTCACCGATGGTTCGACTGAGCGATGGTCAGTTGCATGAGATCGACTGGACCACGCTAAATCGAGTCATGTCCGAGTTGGTGATCGCTGCAGCCGATGTGCAAGTCGACTCCACCAACCCAAAGAAGATTCGCGTTCATCGTCCCGCCGGCCTCGGAGTGAAGCTCTACGAGTACCAGTATCTCGAGAACACGTTTGCCGCGACGAAGTTTTTCTACAGCGCGATTGGAACGCCCAACCTTGCGTACCACGATCGTCCCAGCGCTGCGTCCAGTAGCCCCGCCTTGGAAGACGCTGGGATGCGTCCGCATGACTTCGCCTACGACGATCTTCGTCATGCCGACATGATCTTCATGATTGGGACTAATCCGTATGAGAACCAGTCGGTCGCTTTCATGCAGTACTGCGTCGGCAAGGAAATGTTGGTCCTGGATCCTAGGCGAACGGCGACGGCCCAGTATGCCAACGAGACTGGAGGTTTGCATCTGCAGAGCGCAAAGGATGGCACGACGGTCGCCGGTGTCGACTCACTTGTAATTTACGCGTTTTGCCGTGAGATTCTCACGCTCGCGCCGGACCTCACCACCGAATGGCCTCAACGTCACGACGGGGACGACGATTACGGAAGGCAGTGGCAACTCGCCACAAACGATCAGGTTGCCGCGAACAAAAACCTCGGTCCCGCGAATGTTCGCCCTGGGAGCAAGCAAGAGCAAGCTCGCAAACGTAAAGCGACTCGAACGGGAACGCTTCAAGACTTCAAGGGCTTTCTCCGAATCGGAGATGAGGACTCTCCGTACACGCTCGCCAATGCAAGTCGTTTGTCCGGCATCTCCGAAGCTGACTTGCGAGACGCGGTCGAGAGAATGCTCGGCGAAACAGGCCATCGGCCCAAGGTCGCCATTCTTTACGAGAAAGGCATCATCTGGGGCTTCAACTATCACGGAATCGCCGCCATCGCATCGTTGGGGCTCTTGCTCGGTGCTTACAGCGAAAAGGGGCGATTGGTCGGCCGGGTGGGAGGTCACCAAAAAGGCTGGGCGGAGTCGCGGGCTGACCTGAGTGATCTTTTTGAGAATACGGTCTCAGCAAATCAGCACGACCCTTCAGAGGGTTACCCGTTTCGAAATGTCAGCGATTCATACACCGACGCGAATCTCCAAAGTGCCAATTTTGGTTTCGAGAACCCGCAAGACATTCCTGAGTCCGAACGCGAAGCGGTGATTCAGAAGAGCACCGCGACTGAAATTCTGATTCACCACAACCTTGACCTCCACGTCTTTGGACCGCCACCGGAAATGAATCCGGTCGACATCGGGGACGGTAAAGTGCGATTGGATAATGGTGTCACAACCGTTGCGAAGCCGGATGTCAATCTGCTTTGGATTATCGGCGGAAACTACTTGGGGCAAACCAATGATGCCGCCCGGAAGCGGTCTGTCCTTGAGACGCGAATGAAGCAGGGAGGGATGGCAAATCGCGTCGATCGGCCCAGTACGGCGCAAGCCGATGCGATCATCACGACGCTCAAGCGACGGATTGAAAGTGGCGGGCTCGTCGTCGTTCACCAGGAGATCTTTGCAAATCCCACGACCGAACACGCCGATTTGGTCATCCCCGCCACTGGCTGGGGCGAGGAAAACACTGTCCGTTACAACGCCGAACGAAGGCTCAAGCTGTATGGGCGTTTCCAAGATCCGCCGCTTCACGGAAGCGACCAGGAACGAATCGGGGATTCCGACCCGCTCGCGGTGATGCACCGGCCCAACACTTATCGTCACTCCCCAAAGCCGGATTGGCGAATCATCCGAGACATCGCGCGTCAGATAGGCCGAACGCTCGACGGGGCCAATGGCGGCTACTTTTACAACAAGCTCTCGGACAATCGTCAGAACTATTTTCCTTGGGATTCTTCGGCCCAGGTCGCCGACGACATGGCGATTTGGTCCCACCGCGGACTCATCGCGACGGGAAAAAACTCGTCGATGCTCGGTGATTTGTACCTTTTTGGAGTCAAGCTTGGGCTCAAAGCGGACACGGCCAAACAGTCCGGTATCCTGCACCAAGTTCTGGGCGTCGGCATTGATGGACTACCGGCCGATGGCGCAGTCGCGCGCTTTCTCACCAACAAACCGGTCGATGGGCAGCCTGGTTATCAGATCACCGGTGAGAGTACAGTCTATGGGAACACCGTTGCCAGCAACGGTGTCTTACTTCCGGCATTCGTCGCTGACGAGCATGGAAACGCGGTCGACCAGCCGATCTCGCTGCGCGGACACGCGGCACCTCACTCTCGAGCCGTGCGTGGCGCGACCGCAGCACGTCTTGCCTCGCTCCATCATCTCGAAGGGACTCTCCGCGTTGACCGAACAGAACGCGAACGGGCCTTCTTTTTCGTGATGGCCGATTGGGATCAGATCCGCCCGTACTTTGACCGCATCAACCATCAAGGCAACTCGGACAATGAGGTGAGTCTCACCAACGGTCGCGTGAACCACCTTTGGAACAACCTTTATCACCACATTCGCAACGAGTATGTGAATGAACGCTATCCCGAAGATATGCCGGGGACGCTGGTGGAGTTGAATCATGAATGGGCGTGTGAGCGCAGCATCCGCAACGGTCAGATCATCCGCATTGGAACCGAAGCCTATTCGCTCCTCGCGATTGCCTCGTTGCAAGACTCCGTGGCGCCCGGAAGCGCGTTCGCGATGTTTTCGTATCCGCTAGGCGGGCGTGGCGAAGCTTCATTCTTGGCGTACGCGAACAACGTGTCGGATGGGTACTTTGACGGCGTGAATCCCATCGCGGCGCTCAAGTATGGGCGGGCAACGATCTCAAAGGTCGCAAATCCGCATGGGTCGGGCGAGGACTATCTCTTCCCCGATCATTTTCCACATCGCGTCGCACGGCTTGGTCCAACGTTTGAATCTCGCAATCAAGTCCGTCCCGCTATCGGGTCACATGAACGGATGGCCGCGGCGGAACGAGAAACCTGGGAAATGCGTGAGCGGATCGTTCGCGTGGGATTGCCGCGGGCTTTTGAGCATTCCTTCGATGAGGGACGCCCGGATTCCTTTTTGAGTCCGGACAGGTTCCTAAGCGCGTTCATCGCAAGCAAGGATCTTCGAGATTTATTCTTGGGTTTCCTGTCTTCGATGCGAGTCAACTTTACAGATCCAAACGGAAACAACGCGCTCGTCGATGAGTGGAGGCCCTACGATCAGGAGGCGGCAGAGCGTTGGATGGAAACCCAATCGGACGACAGTGGTGGGGGCGATGGCAATGGCAATGGGGGCGAGAATGATACGGACGGAGATGACCAAGGCGTCGACGACCCGCCTATCAGCGGTGGCCGATTCGCACGCGTAAAGCAGATTCTCGACGAGGCCGTCGACGGGAACGAATTCGGTTCGCATGGTGCATTTTGGCGTGGGCTGACGCGAGACCAGTTCGTTGAGAAAAAGCTATTCGGTTTTGTTGAGATCGTGACGGTCGGCGACGGCGCGAACTCGAAACTAATACAAGCGCTTCGCGGAATCGACATTCAGCAGATGCCGGTCGGCTATCCTCCCGTCAGCGAACAGAACATTCGCTTCATCGAGCAATGGATTGACGATGGTTGTCCGAACGATGCAATCATCGACACTACCCCGCCGGATGAACCCGACGCACCGGACTCGGGGCCGCCCGCGGCGGAATCATCACAGCACAATCGCTTTTGGCGAGACTTCGATAATTGGGCGATGTTCCATGCCACCGAGGAGATCCAAAACGCCGTCGGACGAGTATTTCAGCTGGCGCCTTTCTGGGCGAGTTTCGCTAAAGGAGAACTTACCGAAGACCAGTTCTCAGCCCTCGCCAACGAGGATTCCGTTCGAATTGCGATTGCGAGCCTGGCGGAGGAGCAGCGACAAACCGTCGTCAGTGTCTACGGGGCGTCGTTCAATGAGTCGGACCTCGTCAAAAGCTTCGAGCTGTTTGGCCGGGGAACCGCACAGCAGGGTTTGCCCCTGGATGATCTTCGGCCGGCCGACCCACACCATCAGATGAATGGCCCGCAGATGTGGTTCAACTGGTGCACCATGATGGATGCCGCACACATCAACGATCAGCTCTCGCCGATGCCCTTCTGGACGCTCTACGCGCGGTGCCTGCTGATCGGGCTGATGAATGACGGAGTGGTGCGAGGCCGTTTCCCGGTTCCAGGCTTTTCGAATCCCGGGCCTGCTGTCAGTACGAGCATCCGCGCGCACGTTTTGGGTCTCGACGATTCTTTGCTCTTCAACGAAATGAGGAGTTCGTTCGCGGCGACCGATTTCCGGCTTCCCTTTTAGTCATTGCGGTCAGGCGAGGAACCCAACAGGTGAGTCGCTCGAACCGGTCGCGTAGAAGTTGCGAATGTTCGGCAGAACGGTCTCGAGGTCCGAGTTGTTGCCGAGACCCATCCACATCACTAGCTCTGCTGCGTACTCATCGACCGACATCGTCGGAATCAACCGTCCACGACCGAGGTCGAGTGGATTGCCGGCCGCTAGGGAAGTCGGATACTCGCCGTAAACATCGCCGCCGCTGACCGATCCACCGATCACCATCTGGTTACCACCCCATCCGTGATCCGACCCCTGGCCGTTGCCGGCAAGTGTTCGACCGAAATCGGACGCGGTGAACGTCGTGACGCTATCGTTGAGCCCAAGTTCGCTGAGGCACGCATGGAACGCGCTCAATGCCGCGCTGACCTGGCCGAGCATGTTGTTCTGCGGCCCAATGAGATCGTTGTGATGGTCCCAGCCGCCGTACGACACGAAGAATGTTTGCCGTGAGTGACCGAGCGTCGGGGCTGCGGCGATGGTACGGGCGATCCGCTCAAGTTGCCGCGCCAAATAGGACTGAGGAAACTCGGTGTTGAACGTCACCGAGGACGTTGCTTCGTTGTACTGCGAAGCCGCGTCGATCGATTGCCGAGTCAAATCTTGATAGGTTTGTCGCAACAGGTTGGAATCTTGGCGGGCAAAGATTTCCTCCATCGCAGTGCGGACGACGATGTCTGGCGCCCAATTACTTTCGAAGGCGTCGTATTCGACGGCGCCTTCATACGCCGTGACCACGTAGGGGTTGGCGTAGACCGCAGACTGAAAACGGTTGACTTGATCGAGTGAGATCGCAAGCGGAATCGGATCGTCTCGGTCTGCCGGGTCGGTCAGGATATCGGCGGTACGTCCACCCCAGCCCGTTGCCGCTGCGCGGGATTGAGGGAGGCCGGTTTGCCAATGGCGCGTGAGATCGGAGTGGGAAAAAAGACCCAGCGGAAGGTTGTTGTTCGACTGGTAATCGGAGTAGTCGGTCGGTTCGACAAGGCTTCCGACGTTGGCAATGAATGCCACATCGCCCTGGTCGTAGAGTTGCTTGATTCCAGTCATTGCCGGGTGCAATCCAAACGATCGTCCACCAGACGTCGCGATCGGAAGCAAGCTGTCACGCGAGAGTGCGAGTCCACCCTGGCTGGGGTCCAAGCGAATTGAGAAGTAGTCATCGTATTCGCTTTGCTCATACGGCACGAGCATATTGTGCGAGTCATTGCCGCCGTCGAGAAACAGACAGACCAGTGCTCTGTAGTCGTTGCCGCCGGTCTGGGCGAGCAGACGCTGGGTCAATTGCAACTGCAAGATCGAGGAGGAAATGCTGCCGGTCGCCATCGCGCAACACGATTGAATGAACCGTCGACGTGACGAACCGTTGCCGCCGTGATCACCGTTGGTGTTTGGGAAGAACATGACCGGTTCCTTTACTGGGTGATGACGAATTCGGGAGTGCTAACCACGCAGGTGAGCGCGGCGGTGAACTGCTCGTGGGCGCTGATCCATGAATACTGCTGCCGAACGCTTTCCAGCGCGTCGAGGATCGATTGCTTGGATGCGTCCTCCATCGTTCCGCGACAAAGTAGCCAATTCAGTTCGTCGATCACGGCTTCGGGTTCTTCTTCAATTCGCTGCTCCCAATCGCGATAGTTGAAATGCAACTGCATCCGGTATGAAGCGCCCTGTCGTGACCAAAAGTCGTACCTTCCACCGCTGTTGTAGATTTCCCATCGAATGTGATTCGCCATGCGATTGCCCATAACGGTGGTCAGCAACTGAAATTCGGGCGCGACGATCCGCGAATCCGGCAAGCGACGTGTGCCCGAGTAGGTGCCGAGCGGTCCGGGTGGCTGGTAGGTGGGCAAGTAAAAGTTGAAAACACTCGGTGAACCGAAGGGCGACTGGCCGAAGTTTCCGTCGGTCCGCGCCATAAAGACCCAAGGGCTTTCCACATTTTGGTACGTCGCCGTGGGTTCCAGAGCGCGGATCGCGCTGATGTATCTCAACATCGGCTCTTGCATCCGGCTGTATTCCGTCCCGCGAGTGAGGACTTGGACACGAACGGGATTCGAAAGTCTTCTCACGCGGACCCCGCGAAACACTTCCGGGTCCAGCATGATCGCCTTGATCACCGCTTTCATGTTTCCCCGTTCACCGTTGGGCCCGGAGTTAAATACCCGCGAGACACGACGGATGTAGGCTCGCGACGGATTCGAACGCACGAGCCTTTGAATCAACTGCCTGGCGATGAAGGGACCGACGTTCTCGTGGGCGGCAATATTGTCGAGCGCTGCTTCGATGTCGGCCATGCCGTCGCCCTCCATCCCCAGTCGGGCCGGCAAGACTTCGCCTCGCAGCAAGGTCTTTTCCTCGTGGTCGTGGAATGCCTCCCACATTTCCATCGGCGAGACAAAGTCTTGTGGCTCACCCCAATAAAAGTACTCGGCACCGGCAAAGGTGAGCCCGGTGAAAACGCGGGCAAAGTTCTGAATGGTGTCGTTGTCGTAGGTGGGAATCAAATTCCCATTTTCGTCGAGTTTCGGTCGTCCGTCGGCATGCAATTCGTGAAGGCCGATCGAAAACAACTGCATGATCTCGCGGGCATAGTTTTCGTCGGGGAAAATGTTGTTGGACGGGTCCGCCTTTGCGTTGCGGAAGTGTGAGAGGTAGTGACCCATGATCGGGTGCAACGTCACGTCGCGAAGAATGTCGCGGTAGTTGCCCGTGACGCCTTGAAGGAGCTTGTCGTAGTAGTCGCTCGGGCCAAGCCACTGCGGTACTCCGTTGGGGTTGGTTCGTTGGTCGTTGAACCCATTGTCACGATCGCTGATGACAAAGATTTGTGCGAGCGCCCACGCGGCTCTTTGCTGTAATTGATCAGGGGCGCGAAGCGCGTTGTAGTAAAAGGCGTGGTGCCGATAGCGAATCACCCATTCATCCGCTTCGTCCAGCTGAAACCCATGAGCGTTCATCATCTGCTCGATGGTTTGCACATGCAGGGATGGTGGCATCTCAAGCTGGTCGTCGACCCATTCCTCGCAAGCGCGGCGCTGGCCGACCTGCATCATTCGCGTTGCCAGTTGTTCCACTTCGGCACTCGTTGGCCCGAATGTGGTGCAGGAAAGGAACTGGCCCGCTCGCTGACGCGCCCTTAGGGCTCGCACTTCGCGACTGTTCTCGGCTGGGAATGTCCCAGCCGTCGCGACGTCAGTCCACAACAAGGCGAAGGCACCGACAGCGGTTATCAATGCAACGCGACACGTACGTTTGCGCTTCATCAGTTCGACAAGAATAGAGGAGAAGAAGAGATTGCGTTCAAAAGGTTTGGCGGAAACGTGTTCCATCCGGCGTCAGGAAAGTCCAATAAATTTTCGGCAGGCCTGACTTGCAGCTGCGAATGATGGACTCGCCCAAGTGGGTAGATCGGAAGGGTGGTCGCCGCGCCCGACACAAAAAGAACCCGTCAAGGCAAGCTCGAGACCCTCGAGGCGTTTCGCGGAAGATCTGAAGACTCTTGCCGATTCATCCGGCAAAGACAGATGAGGACAGGCGAAACTCAGGAATCAATCTTGACTTTGGACGGAACTGTTTTGACCCGAATGCTTCTACCCGATCGCTTCGTTTTATTCCAAGCGACGACAGCAACGGCGACAGTTGGGTGAAACGTTTGTGCCGTCCTTCGGAGCCGTTTCAGAAGGACTTCACTTTGTGGTTCAGCACTCCCAGTTCGTCGCGTTTTTCGATGAGTTGGGCGATGACGCTGATCGAGATTTCTACCGGCGTGTTGTTGCCCAACGGCAGACCGATGGGGCAGAGAAACGAATTCAGCTTTGCTTCGGGCAGCCCACGCTCGGCGAGTTCGCGACGTAGGACTTTGGCCTTCTGCGGGCTACCGATCACGCCGATGTAAGGTGCGTCGCGGGTGCGGAGTATTTCCTCCAGAACCGGAAGATCGGTCGCGTGGCCTTTACTCATCAGGATGAAAAACGTGCTCGGCGGCAATTCAGTGACGACGGCGCGCGGTGTCTCGACACAGCGTTTGGTGAGTTTCGGATGGTCGGGAATTCGGCTCATCCACTCCGACCGTGGATCGATGCACGTCGCCTGACAGTGCAGTTGAACGAGCATCGGCACGAGCACTTGCGCGACGTGTCCGGCACCAAAGATCGCGATCGGCCAGTCGATGTTGCCATGAACCTCGAAGAAGAGTTTGACCTCGCCGCCGCAGGTCATGCCGACATCGGTTTGAAGGTTCCAAGTCACCAATTCAGTGGTGGTCCCGTCGTTCCCGGATAGGAGTGACTTGGCGTATTCGATCGCCGTGCCCTCGATCTTGCCACCACCGATGGTACCCGATTCGATTCCCGTCAACGTGACGATCGCCTTGGCACCCACGATCTGCGGCGCGCTGCCGCGGATGTCGATCAAGGTGACCACGGCGAACGGCTTTTCGGCGCGCAGCAACTCCGAGAGCTTTTGATTATGTTGCACGAGATCATATGTCACCGCGTCGCTCCCGAATCATTCAACGTGGCCGCCAATCCTCGATGTTATTCGATCATCCCCGCCGCAGGAAGAAGCCGGCGAATGGGGCGTGCCAAGCTGTTGATGCCATGGGGCGAGACGAGCGTGATCGATCGAGTCTTGTCGGCTTGGGTCGACAGCGTCGTTGACGAGGTTTTGGTGGTCGCCCGAAAAGAAGATCAAGCGCTTTGTCGGGCGTGTTCGAAGCATTCGGTTCGCGTCGTCACGCCAGACGTCGACCCGCCGGACATGAAGGCGTCCATACAGATCGGACTCGACGCACTCGCAGTCGCTTCTCCTGCGGAAACCGATCGGTGCCTGATCGCTCCGGCGGACTTGCCGACATTGAAATGCGAGTTGATCGACGATTTGATCCATCGGTCGCACCCTTCGCGGATCACAGTTCCGATGTTCGGAGACAAGCAGGGGCATCCCATCGTGCTTCCGTGGTCGGCGACCGAACAAATCAAGCGGCTTCGAGATGACGAGGGCCTCAACAAGCTCGTCGAACTCGCTGACCCATTGTTGGTCGAGTTTCCGCCTGCGATGAGACCGAAAGATATTGACACGCCGGACGCGTACGAACGTCTGAAATCGGAGCAAGGCTAGCCGAGCACTGTCCCGCGAATCGCACTGTCCCGCGAATCGCACTGTCCCGCGAATCGCAATGTCCCGACACCCCTGCAAGACCGAATCGGCGGGAACGCGTTGGATACAATAGTCGTGACGTTTCATTTCCGCGGCAGATGATCCAGCATGGCCGGTGGCGAATCCCTCGAGTCGGAAGAGCTCTTTCACGAGATTAGGCGGGCGGCGCGACTGCCGGTCCCGTCCGATTCCGCGCCATTGCCCGAGAGCCTGACGGGTCATTATGAGTTGCTCGACGAGATTCACCGCGGCGGCCAGGGCGTCGTGTTTCGGGGTAGACAACTCGCCACCAAACGAATGGTCGCGATCAAGTTCATTCGGCACGGGGCGTTCGCGACTCCGAGGGAGCGATTTCGATTCGAGCGAGAAGTCGATGTCGCGTCTTGCCTGAGTCATCCCGATATCGTGACCGTCTTCGACGGCGGCATTTCCGACGGTCAGCCCTACTGCGTGATGGAGCACGTGGACGGGAAGCCGCTCAATCGATTTGAAGGTGATCAACCCGATTGGCGGAGTTCGGGCGCATCCATTCGGCTCTTTGAACGGATTTGCCGGGCGGTCGGGTTTGCTCACTCTCGCGGCGTCATCCACCGTGATCTAAAGCCCGCCAATGTGCTCGTTGACGAGAACGCGAATCCAAAGGTGCTCGACTTCGGCTTGGCGAAGATGCTCGACGGAGAGCCCTCCGAACAGCATCTTCCTCGCACCATTACCGGTGAGTTTGTTGGCACGCTGGCGTACGCCTCTCCTGAACAAGTTCGTCTCGAGCCGGGGGTGGTGGACACTCGCAGCGACGTGTACTCGCTCGGTGTCATGCTTTTTGAGTTTCTGACCGGCGGCTTTCCCTACGATGTCGACGGGTCACTCGCCCAGACGCTCGATCACATTGCCCACACTCGGCCGGAACGCCCCACCGCAAGTCACGTCGCGATCCCGTTGGATCTCGAAACGATTGTCATGAAATGTTTGGCGAAGGAGCCAGACCGTCGCTACGAGAATGCGACGATGCTTGCGGAAGACCTCCGTCGATACTTGGACGGTCGGCCGATCGAAGCCAGACGTGATAGCACCATCTACGTGTTGCGGAAAACGCTTTCGCGCCATCGCAATCTCGCGTTGGGCATCGTCAGCTTCGTGGTTCTCCTGATCGCATCATTGATTACTGTTTCGACATTCTATTTTCAGGCCGTCGCACAGCGTGATGACGCCAACGATGCCAAACGGAGAGAAAGACGGCTGCGCGTGTTGGAGGTGGAGCAACGGAAACTGGCGGAGTTCCGCACCTACAGCGCGCGGATCGCCGCGGCGGAAGCATCCATCAATTCGTATGCGACACACGATACGCTTCGGAATCTGTATCGAACGCCCGAGGAGCATCGTGGCTGGGAGTACTGGTACCTCTACGGTCGCAACAACCTTTCGAAATCCACGCTCGGTTTCAAGGATCGGAAGCAATTTGGTCACGCCGCGCGGATCCGTTCCCTGGACTACCACCCTGACGGCGAGTACCTCGCGACCGTTTCCGACGACGGTTCACTCGTCGTCTGGGAGACGAAGAGCGAATCCATCCTATGCCGATTAGAGTTTGGCCACCAATTGAGGGTCGTG
>JBCBLJ010001178.1:0-1741 GCA_038520195.1 Planctomycetota bacterium | reverse complement strand
GGCAAGTTCGTCCGCGGTTCGACCAAGGATCCCCATCATCGGCTCTGACTCGGATTGCCAGGTCACACCGACAATCAATGTGTAGGCGACAGCACCACGCTCATCATCAAAATCGGGTTTAGATGCTTCCGGTGGTAGCTCACTTTCCACGTCAGCGAGCTTGTCTCGGAGACGCGTGAATACAGCCTCCGTGTCATACACGTCGTCTTTCAACTCGATGGTGATCAATGAGACGCTGGCCCGCGAGTCCGATTCGATTTCTTTGATCTCGGCAACCTCGCGCAATTCCTCTTCGAGTTTTTTTGTTACCAAAGCCTCGACACGCTCCGCCGGAGCACCGGGCAGTTGAGTCACAATGACTGGATTGCGATTGTTGATTCGCGGATCCTCCAACCGAGGCAACGAAAACAACGCCGATGCGCCCCCAACGGTGATGACGATCAAGCTTAGGATCAGTAGCTGTCGATTATCGTAAAACCACGTTCGTAACACTGTTCGTTCCCCTTTTGTTGTCCTTCGATTGCCGTTGCTAAGCGAGTTACCGGTTCACTGCCAGTTGCATTGACGATGGGAAGGTCTCAATCGAAATCTGTTGGCCCGGCACGAGCCGCTGCAATCCCCCTGTCACAATCAGTTCACCGTTTTGAAGTGTGCCTTTAACGAAGGCCCTGTCGGCGGTTTGGTGGAGCACTTCGATCTCACGAGTTTCAATCAGGTGTCCCTCGCGAGTGCCATTCGGTACTGCCGCATACGCTGCCCAGAGACCACGGTAACTCTCCGTGAGCGACGCGAGTGGAACCCAGAAGCCCGACTGCGCGGTTCCGCGTTCGATTTGCAAAAGAGCAAGGTCGCCCACATGAACTGCGTCGTAGGCTTGGCCTAAGTCCAAGAGTACGCTGATCGTTCGAGTAGTTTGGTCGCGATCAGGACGCGACGAACGCACCGTTGCGAGATAGCTACTTCCGTTGATCTTCACGGTGTGTTCGCTGCCAATCGCAAGCTGCTTTAACACATCGTGGGTGACGCCAATTCGGATCTCTGGGCGTGTTGTCTCCAACAGCGTGAGAACAGGCATGCCGGCTTCGATCACCGCGCCTTCATCGACGAAGCGGTTGGAGATGGTTCCCGAGTACGGGGCACGCAGGACGCTTTTGTTCAGGCGAATCTCAATCGTACGCAAATCTGATCGCAATCGATCAACTTGGGCTCGCTGCGATTGGATTCGTTCTTTTCGTGTTCCGTTCTCCAATTCGAGCAGTCTCGCTTTGGCTGCTCGGAGTCGGCTCGCCAGGGATTCCTGTTTAAATAGCGAATCATCAAACTCTTGATGCGATGCTGCGTTGCTCTCAATAAGCTTCGCGTGCCTCTTGTGAGTGATCTGTGCAAGACGGGTTTCGATTGTCCATTGCTCGACCTCGGCGCGAGCCGCTTCAATGATCTCAGAACGGGGACCGGCGATCATTTCGTCTAGAGTTGACGTTTCGGCTTCCAATTGGGCAGCAACTGAATTTCGTTGTGATTCGAGTAGCTGCGTATCCAATCTCGCCAGCACCTCACCGGCTTGAACCTCGTCTCCTTCGTCGACCGTGACTTGAAGCAGCAGACCACCAGATTCCAGGCTCAACTGGCTTTCCCGGTGAGCCTCGACTTTACCCACGAACTCATCGGTCATTCGGTACCCATCGACCATGACCGCACGCTCGGTTGCCACGAGCATGGACCTTGCCTTCTCGGCAGCTGG
>JBCBLJ010000963.1:0-2887 GCA_038520195.1 Planctomycetota bacterium | reverse complement strand
TCTTGGACGCGGTCAGTCGAAGAATCCTACCGAGCGAAAACGCGGAATTATAGGACGCGTGCGAAGCGTGTTCCATGAGGCATCGCGTCCCGGCGGCGACCGATTCGATACGGCAGCGAAATCGCAAATGGATTAGACTCCCGGATCGCAGCGTTCCCTCCCCACCCGCTGCGTCGAACGATCTTCCCCGCGGATTGTCCATGAGCACCCTGATTGTCGCCGTCCTGTCCATGGTCGGCTTTGTCGTCGCGTACAACACCTACGGTCGCTGGCTCGCCAAAAAGCTCTTTTCGCTGACGGACGATTTCACGATGCCCAGCGAGGAGTGTCGCGATGACGTCGACTTCGTGCCCACGCGAAAGTCGGTCGTGTTCGGGCACCATTTCACCAGCATCGCGGGGACGGGGCCGATCGTCGGCCCGGCGCTGGCCGTTTTTTGGGGTTGGTTGCCGGCTCTCTTGTGGGTCGTTTTCGGTTCGATTCTGATCGGCGGCGTTCATGACCTCGCGGCATTGGTCATCTCGATCCGAAATCGCGGCCAAACGGTGGGGCAAGCCGCAGGACGCTTGATATCACCGCGCGCCAAAATCCTTTTCCTGTTGGTACTCGCGCTCGCCCTTTCGATCGTGCTTGCCATTTTCGGGCTCGTCATCGCGATCATCTTTTCGATTTACCCCGAGTCGGTCCTGAGTGTCTGGATCGCGATGCCAATCGCCGTCGTCATCGGCTATCGCGTCTATCGGGGTGGTGGTGGTTTGGTCCTGCCAAGCCTGATCGGACTCGGTGCGTTGTATTTGGCGGTGTACGTCGGCGCGTACCACCTTCCCATCGACCTAGCACCGCTTCTCCCCCAAGACAGCGAGCTTTGGACACCGAAAGTGGTCTGGACCATCATCCTCTTGATCTATGCCTTTGTCGCGTCCGTCCTACCGGTTTGGATGTTGTTGCAACCCCGCGACTACATCAACAGCCTGCAGTTGTTCGTGGCGTTGGCTCTGCTGGTTTCAGGACTGGCCATCGCTTCACTCACCGGACGGGCGGAATTGACTGCTTCGGCCCCAGCGATCGCGAGCGAAGTGCCCGCCGACGCACCGAGCATGTTTCCGTTTCTGTTCATCACGATCGCGTGTGGAGCCTGCAGCGGATTCCATTGCTTGGTCAGCAGCGGAACGACGAGCAAGCAACTCGAAAAGGCGAGCGATGCTCAGGCGGTCGGCTACGGAGGGATGTTGCTCGAAGGCATGCTGGCCGTGATTGTGATTTTGGCTTGCTCAGCCGGCGTCGGGATGGGACCGCTCAAGCGATCCACGGACGTGATCGGTGAAGGGGCGGCGGCCAAGACGATCGTCAATATCGAACGCGGGAAGCAGTCGGGTCGCGAGGCCTGGCGCGAGTATTACCGGACCGGCGCCGACGGCCAGAAGGACGCCGGTTGGGAGCAACACAAGCTTCCGCAAAAGCTCCGCGCATTCATCGACGGCGGCGCGAATTTTCTAACCACAATCGGACTGCCGCTGAAGTTGGCGATCGCGACGATGGCCGTGCTGGTGGCTTGTTTCGCCGCGACGACGTTGGACACCGCGACCCGACTACAACGCTACGTGATCAGCGAAATCGCGGTCTCCGCGAAACTGACACCTTTGGCGAACAAATACGTCGCCACCGCGATCGCCGTCGGCATTGGTCTGGCCATCGCCGTGTTCGCTGGCGACAAACCCGGAGAAGGCGGCTTGATCTTGTGGCCGTTGTTCGGCGCGACCAATCAATTGCTTGCCGGCCTCGCCTTGATGGTGGCGGTGATCTTCTTGGCCCGCCGCAGTAAACCACTCGCCATCGTGATGATTCCCATGTTCATGATGTTATTGATGCCGGCGTGGGCAATCACCTATGACTTGATTTTCGATTGGTACGGCCGCAAAACGCTGCTCACCGCTTTCGGGTTCACCATTCTCGGGTTGCAGGTCTGGATGGTCATTGAAGGCGTACTCGTTTGGAGGCGCTGCCAAGGCGTGCTCGAACCGCCGATCGACGCCGTGAGGGCCTAAGAGAAGCTTGAAATGAAACCACCAACGCCGGAGCTCATGGATGCGATTGATGGCACTGATCTTGATCGCGACGATCATCGGAAGTGTGGGTTGTCGCTTGTCATCCAATGTTCCGCGATCCACATGGCAGGCTGACTTTCAAAAGGCAGATTCGTTGCTGATTCGAGTCGGCGATCGAGAAACCGTAATGACAGAACGGGCGAAAATCGATCGCTTGAACGACATCTACGTCAATGCAAGATGGAAGCCGTACCGACATACTCTGCCCGGTAACCTTGGCGAGAAAGTCATCGTGTTGCGAAACGGCGACGATGAGCTGCGAAGATTCAGCTACACCGGCGGCCTATGGGAAACCGAATCGTACACGCGAAATCGTACCGCGCGGCTCTCCGACGAAGACGCAAAGTGGGTGAAGTCACTCTTTCGATTTGAGCCAACGCGACCGACTGAGTGAGAGCAAACATAGACCTCGGCTGGCACCCAACAACGAATCACTGGAGACTTCAATGGAAGACATTCTTGATCTTAATGCGTGGAGCCTTAACGGCATCAAACTCGGCTCGGATGCGCCGCTGACGTCGAGTGATGGCGTCGAGCTGACTCGCGACGGGCATGTTCTCACCTCCATCGTCGTTTCAAGAGACTCCTACCGAGGACAAGTCTTTCTCGCCGCGAGCCCAATAGGATGGGAAGCGATCGCAACACCCCAAGCCGTGATCCGGCTCTTGGGCGAACCGTATTGGCGTGACGATGACGATGACGAAGTGATCCTTTTTTATGAGTATGAAAGCGGCGCGGTCGAGCTACAGTTCGAGTTTCCCGAGGCGACGCAAATCGGATTT
>JBCBLJ010000411.1:0-7263 GCA_038520195.1 Planctomycetota bacterium | reverse complement strand
CTGGGAACCACAGGACTTCCTGTATCGTTTACTTCGAGCGGTTTCGATTCTTTTGAAGTACAGTTTCTTTCCCCCCTTAGAACCGATGGAGTATCCACCGATAGACTTGCGCTCAGCCTCAATGGAGGGCCAAACTTGGTGGATGCTGGCGTGAGTACCGAATTATCGGCGGATGGTCGCACGCTTAGGATCAGCGGCTTAGAGGATCATGTTTCTGCAGAAGGCGTCTATGATTTGTCGATTGACTTGACAGAACTACTGACACTCTCTGGAGTTCCCGGTAGCGGGTCGTTCTCAACGACCTGGGTTCTCGATTCTCAGGTACCATCTAGCGAAATCTTGCCCCTCTCAGGTAGTCAAGTCATTCCCTCCTTTGTTGTCTCAGTCGCGGGAGCCGATCCGAACTTGGCGAGTGGTCGACGTGGTAGTGGAATTGACGGCTACGAAATCTATGTTTCAACAGACGGTGGTCCCTACGAGTTCTATCAACGACTTACCGGCCGGACATCTACGATGTTTGTTGGGCAAGAGAACACGGAGTATCGTTTCTACAGCCGAGCATTCGACGAAGCGGGGAATGTCGAACTTGCTCCCCCTGGATTTGACGCCTTCACGGAGATTGGGCGGCTCGGGCCAGCCGTCGACGAAACTCGCATCCAAGCTGGGCTTAGCTCCCGATCGTATGTTGACAACGTTAGTTTCAAGTTCGATCGGGGCACCAACCTCCCGTCACTATTAAACGACGAAACGATTCTGGACGCCGTTACCCTAACTGGGTACGGAACCAATGGTACAACCATTGAGACGCATGAGCTTTCGCTCGATCAGTTTCGGGTTGAAGTTGATCCAGCAACGGGCCTCGGAGAACTCACTTGGTCGTTTGATAGCTACGCGAATGGGCGTGATTCGCTTCCGGATGGATACTACGTTTTCGAACTCAATCCGACTCTGATCACCGATGTCGCTGGATTTGCCCTCGACGGAGATGGCGACAATTCTACCGGCGGTGACTTCCAGAAGTCCTTGCACCGACTCTCTGGCGATGCGGATGGAAATGGAGTCGTCGATATTGCCGACATGTCCGTCGTTTTAGCTTCGCTTGGCCGAACTGAGGGAATGGACGACTTTGATCCAAATGCCGATTTAGATCGGGATGGACGGGTGACGGTTCGAGATCGGATTGTCGTTGCAAGAGCATTCGGGAACCACATTTCATTCCCGGCATCGTTTTCAACATCGAGCGGAGAGTCCGGGAAAAACCTATCAACCGATAGGTTCGACATCAACAAGGACGGTAAGCTCACGGTTGTTGACGCACTTACCGTCATCAACGCAATCGCTAGACAAGCCGCGGTCCGCGGTTCTGAGTCTCAATCATCGCATCCGGACGTCGCGGAGGCCTTGGATGTGAACGGTGACGGAAGGCTTTCGCCGATCGATGCACTTCACGTTATCAATCAGCTGTCGTCGAACTCGGGGGCTCCCCAGCAGCAGTCAGTCGCTGACGGCGAGCAAACCATGTATTCCTTGGTTGATTTCGATTCGCGGACGTTGGACGAACCCGATGATCAAGATGAATTGGTTCGTTTATTGGCGGATGACCAGATCAACTTGTTTTCCTTGTCACACTAACTTTTTTTCTCCTCCGACCTCACAACCCCATTCGATTATGAACAGAACACTGATCTCGCTGGTGTTTGGAATCCTGATACTCACAAGCCCAGCGTCTGCCGGCATCATGATTAGCTCGTCAGACTCCACGTTTACACCGGGTACGGCATTTGCGTTTTCGGTCGAGTTACCATCTCTCACGAATCTCGGCGCCTATAACATTGATATTTTGTTGACGGGAGACACTGGCACTGCGGGGACCGATTTCTTCTTCGATCTTGCGCAGACCGTGCCCGCTTCAAGTGGCTACGTCTTTACAACGGACGTGTTCTTTGCGTCGGCGACGAATAATGACTCGACGCTAACGCAACGACTAACGCTAACGGATTTCGATTTTTTTGGCCTCAACGTAATACCTGGCGTCAACAGCAATATCGCCGAAGTCGTTGTCCAGACATCGGGCGGTTACACCGGAAATCTTACGTTGAGCGTCGACACGACATCGCTATTGCTCGACACGCCAGACCTGATTCCCACCCCTGTTGCCGAATTTAGCACCGTGGTCACGGAGACCGCAGCGGCGACACCAGCGACATTCACGTCCTCTTCCGTCGTACCGGAACCATCGACCTTTGCCATTTTCTCGATTGCCATCGCGACACTTGGGTGCAGAAGACGGCGTGGTGGATGAACTGGATTCAGGATGGGATTCGCCACTCCGGTCATCCAGAATTCAGAAACAGGAATACGTTCGCCAGGCTACTCATGTGGCCCCAAAATTGAGGTGAGAGGGGGCCCGCCGATCGCGAGTCGCCAATGGATGCATCGGACGCTGGAATCCCTGGTCTTCACTGCGCGGCGGTGACGCGAGATCAAGAAGGCGTGGTAGTGTCTCCCGTGCTCAGGAATTCATCCGCAACGCTGGTCGCGGTTCGGAGAGCCCATGAAAAAAGGGCTCCGCGAATTGTTCGCTGAAACCCTGTCAAATTCAGTGCGGATGAGAGGATTTGAACCTCCACCCTCTTATCGAGGACTAGAACCTGAATCTAGCGCGTCTGCCAGTTCCGCCACATCCGCTTGGTTCTTGAATGACACAATCGAACATGGTGGGTTCGGCTGCGTCGGGCTGCGTAGGGTAACGCACGGGGCGTGTTGTTGAAAGTGGATGGAGGATAAGTTGAAAGTTGAGAGTGGAGAGTTGAAAGTGGAGAGTGGAGAGTGGAGAGTGGAGAGTGGAGAGTTGGGAGTTGGGAGTTGGGAGTTGGGAGTTGGGAGTTGGGAGTTGGGAGTTGGGAGAGTGAGGGGTGGAGAGTTGATTTGGGAGCGTGGAGTACCCGGTGAGGCTGGCTAGGGGAAGAAGTAGCGGACCCAGTTGCGGACGTTTTGGCCCGGCACGTAGGCTTTGGGTTGGCCCCACAAGCCTTGCCCGACTTGCACGGTGTTGGTCTCCTGCCCCAACGTAAACAGCGATCGAGCCGGGGCCGCTCCGCGTGACGCAAATGGCCCCGTTGGAGCGACAATCGTCGTCGGCGGCAACGTCGCGGCGGGAGCATACTCGGCCGGAACGCCCGCGAAAGGACTCGTCACCGGACCTCCCACCGTCGACGGACCGCCGTAGCCGGTGGGAACGATCTGCTGATTGCCGCATCCATACGCCATCGCCGCCGTGTACGTGCTCGGACCCGAGATCAAACGACAGTTGTCGACCGTCGAAAACCCATTGCTGTTCAGCCGAGGCTGCGGAATCGGTGTCAAATCGGACGGCGATGACGGGACCGTCCGTGGAAATGTGCTTCCGGGGACCCCCGCGTTCGCCCCCCCACCCAGTGCCGCCGAACCCAGTGCCGCCGAACCCAGTGCCGGCGAACCCGGCGCCGCGCCGAACGCTGGGTTCCGTGAGGGCGGAAGCGTGCGTGGCGTGGTCTCCGCAGATCGATCGCCGATGTTCGATGGAAATGGCGGGTTGCTTGGGATCGACGAACCGGCGGCAGGGTCGCCCGGTGGCAAACCGAATTCTCCGGGCGTTTCTCCCGGCAACGACGGTGCTTCGAGATCCGACTGCATCATCGCCGTTTGCACGACCGATTGATTCGGGGCATTCGGCTGCCAAAAGGCGGTTTCGTTTCGTGGTGTCGGCATCGTCCGCGGTCGATTCAAAGCCGAGCCTCTTGAACTTTGGCCGCGGTATTGGTCCACCGCACTGGGAGTCCCGATCGGACGCATCCGCGCCATCGGTGTGTCTTGGCCAGCGACGGTGCCCAATCCGGCCATCAATACGAATGCACCCGTCATCGCGAGTCGGTACGTCTTGCTCATTATTCGGTGTCTCCATAGATCCCAGCGTTGGCGTTGGTAGCCGCTGGAAGAGACTCACTGCAAGATCGGTGCCGGGAAAGTTGAAAATGGGTTCCACGACACAAGCAATTGATGAAAAGCACCGCCGCGACCTGGAGCCGGCCTGCGTTAGCCAGGAGTCGCGGTCTTTCGCTCGTGAAACGCGGTCCGGGAAACTCGTTCGCGCGGCTCGCTCTTTCAATCCGTTGAAGTTTCTTCCCCCGCCAGACTCAACGTGAGACGATCGAAGTAAACCGTGAGGGGCTCGGCCGCGTCTTGAATGCCGAGATCGACATAGCGAACATCACGCAGGTCAATGCCTTCTTCCTTCAAACCCTGCCACCTAAGTCGCTGCGTCTTTCCGGGGCGAAGTTCGAATCTGCGCTGTCGCGATACCGTTCCGCGTTCGTTCGCGATCTGGATGAACAGAGACACTTGCTCTTGATCATCGCCGTTCTCGAGCGTCGCATCGACTTCGATGGCGTCGGCTCGCGACCAATCGGTCGGCATCTCAAAAAGCGTGATGGCCGTGAAGTCCTCCGGCTCGAAACGGACTCGCAGCGAGCGGCGTCCATGGCTAACGTGTTCGCGCGACAAGCTGAGTTCCGACATGCGTGGGTACCATCGCTGGAAGTCGATGTCGGACTCGAACGAGGCCAGCAACGGGAACCGCCGTGGCACCTGAATCACGTCCCAAAGCATCCGAGCGGGGCGATACCAGGCGATGCCGAGCAACGCGGCAGCTGCGGTCAGAAAGACGACTCCTACCGTGTGTCGCCGATTGGTGACAAACCATGTGCATGCGTGCGCGCAAACCGCGGCGGCGACTCCAAGCGTATTCGCGATGGCATCGTGAAGCGTTCCACTACGGCCGCCCGACATCGACTGCAGAACTTCCATTGCGAGTCCAAACAATGAAAGCGACAACCAGATCGCTGCGCCTCGAAAAACCAGCCATCGTCCCAGCTTTGAATCGCGTCGTTCAAGCGGACGCCACCGTTGCCATGCCCAGCAGGCCGCCAGTGCGAGTGAGCCAAACAGGGGCGCGTGGACCAAATCACCGAGCGCCGATGCGCTGCGGCCCTTGAAGGGAACGGGTACCAGCAGCGCCGTGACGACGAATGCGAGAACAAGAAAGCCAAAGAGGAGAATGCGTTTTCTCGGCAAGTGTGTTCTCAATGCGATGGGATGTGTCAGTCTTGCGGCGGCGTCCGCCCCAGCCAGGGAGCAAGTTCCATCATCGCCGCGCCAACGAAAACACAATAGGTCACCGCCGTCGATCGGTTCCGAGGAGGACCATGGACGGCAACAATGGTGAGGAGCGGTGTTTTGGGCAAAGCCTACTGGCCGAACGGGTTGGAATGCCCCTACAACCGTTTCAAGCGTCCTACTCCGCGTGCGGCGCGTGAAACTGTTGATGTTCCACGTCGACTCCTTGCGCGAGGTTGGGGTCGAACCGCCGATGACGACCGAGCCAAGGTGCGTCGATCTGTTTCTCGAAATGGCTTCTCTCTTTGAGAAAAAATATGTTTGTTTTTGCCGTCCGATTGATGCTCATCATCATGCTGCTCGGCTGCGTTCCCGGGGCCCTTGGACAGGAAACGGCCTCTCGGCAGGAAGCCGAGTCTGAAGCGAGTGCCGTCGATCACGAGAGGATCGTTGGGAACGACGAGTTGACGGTGCAATCCGTCGAATCAGCGCTTGCGGCGATTCAGGACAATGAGCAACTTCCAGCGACGGTCAAGGAAGACTATGCCACCGCGATCGATTCGCTCAAGCGCGCCGATGAATTCAGCAAGCGGACGGAAGAGTACAGCGGCTTTCTTGATTCCGCTCCGCCGCTTGTCGAAAAAGCTCGGTCGGACTTGGAGCAAGCTCGATCGGAGGATGCGCCCGAATCGAAAACGGAGCTGGACGACATTGTGTCGCTCGACGTTAAGGAATTGCGGCGACGCGTTGATGCGGCGCGGGCGAACGCATCCGAGTTGGCCGATGCTCTCAGCGAATTGAATGCCGAGGCAATTCGAGTAAAAGGCCGTCCCGTCGAGATCAGCAAACGACAACTCGATATTCAACGGGAAATGGCGGAGGCGGATGAGGGCCTACGAAAGGCCGACGCCGCGCCCGACTCGGAGTCGCCCGAGTACGCCGCCAAACGTAGCAAGCACCGCGCGGCGCAGCGACGACTCACCGCCGAACAAACCATGCTGGAAAAGGAGCAACTCGGCCAGTTGGTCCGTGAAGAACTCTTGACGGCCGAACTTGCGCTCGCGTCGTTGAAAGTGGAACGAGGCAATGCAGAGTTGCTTCGCTTGCAAACCGCACTGAACGATCGCCTGAGTGACGAGGCACGTGAGGTCAGTGCGTCGATTCCCGATGATCTGCCCAACTTGCCGAAGGTGCAAGCTTTGGCGGACGAAGTCAAACGTCTGGCGGAAGACTATCGCCATGTTGTGGCGAGTCTGAAGGAGTTGCCACAAAAGTCCCAGGGAGTGGCCGCCGCGAAAGATGCGATTGAAACGCAGTTCGGCAATGTAAAAAGTCAAATCACGTTGACCCGCGGTGGACCCCAGCTATCGCGGATTCTGTTTCGTCTGGCGGACTTGGCCGAAGTCGACATGGGCGAGTTTGAAATCGGCGGCGTCACCGTGGATGGTCAGCCAAGGCCTGCATTGACGCGCAACGAGGCACAACTGCAGTCGTTTCGTTTGATGGACAAGATTCGTGCGAGTTCACGAATCAAACAGGAACTCGGAGAACTTTCGCTGTCAGACGAAGATCGCCAGTCTGTGGATCAGCTCTTGGAGAACCGCTCGGTTTTACTGGAGAAGCTACCTTCGGAGTACTCAACGCTCTCTCAGGCGATGCTGCAATTCGAAACCAGCCGTTTACAGCTCGAGGAGAAAGCGGCCGAGGTGCGCGAGTATGTGAAGCAGCAATTGTTCGGGTTTCGCGTTCGGAGCTGTGCCCCGTTTTCTCTGGAGACATTTTCGACGCTCCCAGAGGGGCTTGGCTGGTGTTTCCAGCCCGCGCATTGGCTCGAACTGCAAGAGAGTTTGGTCGGAGTTTGGACGACGATGCCTATCCGCACGACGTTGGCGATTGGCTTAGTTGCACTGTTGCTTGCAGGAAGTCGACGCAATCATCGGCAGCTCAATGAGACGGGCGTCAAGATCAAGCGATTCTCCAAGGATCGATTTGGCTACACAGTTCAAGCGTTGCTGCTGACCGCGATGTTGGCTTTGCCTCTGCCGCTTCTATTCGGATACGTCGCTTGGGCCCTCGATCAGACAAGCGGGCAAGGCGACTGGATTCGAG
>JBCBLJ010000403.1:0-7296 GCA_038520195.1 Planctomycetota bacterium | reverse complement strand
TCCGATCTCCGCCTGAAGCCAGATCGACGCCTCCGATTGGTCGCAAAACGTCCGAGGCAACGCTGCTGGCGGCCATCAGCTTGCTTGCCGTCGGAGCGGTTCGCTATCCGGCGGAGGTCGCGCCGTGGTTCTTTTCGGAAATGTTCGCAATTGCACTCTCTGGTTTCGTCGCGATCACCGCGCAGCGACGAAAAATGGAGCGGTTGCGCATTGGCTTCCTCACGCTCCTGATCGCGATTCCGATCTTCACTGCCGCGGTCGCTCGATGGTCGGGCAGAGCGATTGCGATGGAGTTGACCGGTTTGACGCTACTGGGCGTCGCCTCCTTCGCGCTCGCGACCGGGACAAGACGTCCGCGAGCAATGGGGCTGGTGGCGGCGGGCTTTCTGACATTGTTCGCGACCGTGATCAACGACGACTACAACGGCGTGATGATCGCGATCGGATGGATGAGTGTTTGCGTCTGGCATTTGGTCGCCAACCACTGGGAACAAGTCGATCTTTGCTCCGTCGAAAACGTTTCTCGGGGCAGCGGAGTCCGGCCGATGACGGTCGCCGCAGCTGTCGTTCTGTTGCTGGTTGGAGGCTGGGCAGCCAAAGATCGTTTCGGAGCATCCAACCGATTCGGCTTTGGGTTCATGCCAACCAGCGGCGGGTCGGATTGGTCGGACCCGGCGGCGCGAAGTGGCGTCGGAACCGGAGACGCGGCGATCGCGGGTGTGGATAAAGCCGAATCGTTCGGTGCCGTCGAGAGCGACCTGTTTTTGGAGTCCACGGACTCGACGTTGTTCGACATGTTTAGCGACTCGATCGGACAACCGAAGAAAAAGAACATCTGGGAACGCCGCCAGGGGATGACCTCCGAAAAGGTTCTCGAAGCGCATGGTCGGACGAGCAAAACTGAAAAGGGCGGCAACTCCTTTTCGACCGATCGCATGCCTCCCGAAAATCACCTCCATTTGAATGACTCCGTGCAAAACGCGGCGGTTCAATGGGATGGCCCGAGTGGTATTCGTTTGGCGATGGAACGGTTTGACACGTTTGACGGAGTGGAGTGGTCCAACGAAGCCTACCATCGCAACGACAAGCTCACCCGGGTCGCGATTGGGGAAGAGGTTTGGTTCTTTGATCCCAAGACCATGGACCAAGTCTTTGAGAAAAACCAAAGCGAAGTTCAGCACGGGATTCTGAAGATCATCCGCCTCGATTCAGTCCGCTTACCGGTGCCGATGATGAGCAGCGGCGTTCACATCAAGCAGATCGATCGCCAGGACTTTTACGCTATCGACGATGACGGTTCGTGGTTCATGCCGGGGCGGGTGAGGGTGCCTCCGTTGACCGTGATCCACGTCGCGTCGCTGCAAATCATGGAAGACGAGTTCATCGCGAAGCTGAAGACGGGGATCGCCCGTCCCGCCGAATTTACGGACCGGCTCACACACTTGGCCAAAGAATGGACCGATGGCCACGCGACGCCCTACGGAAAACTGCGATCCATCGTCGATCATTTGCGAACCGATTTTCGCTTCGACCGGTCGGTGGGAACCGAGAGTGATCTCCCGGTCGAGGACTTTCTGGAGCAACGCAGCGGAGGCGTCCACCTGTTTGCGACGACCGCAGCGTTGATGGCTCGCGAGATCGGTTTGCAATCGCGTTTGGTTTCGGGATTCTATGTCCGCCCGACGGCGATGGAGATCGCGGCGGGACACAGTAACGTGCTGCCGACGGACGTACACGTTTGGGCGGAAGTGCGATTGTCCGATGGCCGTTGGGTCGAAATCGAACCGACGCCTGGATTCCGTGAACCGTCGTATCGGGCTTCTTGGTGGCTGACGTCCAAGCGTTTTGCGGCAAAGAACTGGCCCGCCGGCGTCGCCGCACTCGCTGTCGGCGCTGTGCTTTATGCGACGCGATTGATCTGGGTCGAATGGTTGATCTATCTCGCCTGGTGGCTTGCGAGTCCTTTGAGCCAACGAACGCGACTTGGCTTCGCGATGCGAATCGTCGAGTTCCGGGCGAAACTGCTTCGTCAACCGCGTCCGAAGGCTTCCCCCCCTCGGGATTGGCTGCTGAATGATTTACTTTCGAGGTCCGATCTCGCGTCCCGAGCAAAGTTTGAAGCGTTTTGCGACGTTGCCGATCGCGTTTGTTTCGGTCATGCCGCCACAGCCCCAGACAGAAATCATCGAAAGGTAATTGATGGGGTTGTAAGTGGGCTCTCTCTCCGCACACTTAGGATGCATCTCGCCGAGGAAACATCATGAACGCTGTTCTGAACGAAGCCGACTCAGAAGTGTCCAGCGACTCGATCCAACAGCTTCGTAAGAGCTTGAATTCCGTGCTGTTGGGCAAGGAAGAACAGATCGAGATGGTGATGGCGTGTTTGCTCGCGCGTGGTCACCTGCTACTGGATGATCTACCGGGGACAGGCAAAACGTCACTCGCAAAAGCACTCGCGCGAAGCTTGGGCGGTCGCCTGGCGCGGGTCCAGTGCACGCCGGATCTGTTGCCGGCCGATGTCACGGGATTCAATCTCTTCAATCAGAAGACTCGCGAGTTCGAATTTCACGCCGGTCCGGTCTTCGCCGACGTCCTTTTGGCCGACGAGCTTAATCGGACGACGCCGCGAACCCAAAGCGCTTTGCTCGAAGCGATGGCGGAACGCCAAGTCACGATCGATGCGGTCGAGCACACGCTCTCGGAAACGTTCTTTGTCATTGCCACTCAAAACCCGATTGATTCGCACGGGGCCTACCCGTTGCCGGAAGCTCAGCTCGACCGGTTTGCGATCAAGCTGCGGATTGGGTACCCCGACCGTGGCGCCCAAGTCAGGATCCTGGAGGCGGCCGTCGGCGGACAAGACGCGTCCACCGCGAATCCCGAGGTGATGAGTTTGGAATCGCTCAAACAGCATCAGGATGCGACCGCGTCGGTGGCGGTGCACGAGCGAGTGCGTGAATACGTCGTCGACTTGGTGGAGGCCACGCGGGCCGATGCGGGAATCGAACTCGGCGTGAGCCCTCGCGGCATGTTGCACTGGCAGCGAATGGCGCAAGCTTGGGCGCTGCTGCAAGGCCGCGATTTTGTGACGCCCAGCGACGTGGTCCAAGTGGCTGATCCGGTCTTGAGCGTACGACTAATCGCCGCGAACGGCGACGTGGACGCCGCGATCGAGCGAGTGCTTTCCGCTGTGGCGGCTCCGGAGTATCGCTGATGTCCAACGCCAGGTCGATTCGGCAGCGCACGTTGATCTGTCGGTGGTTGATTTGCTTGCCGTCGGTCTGCGTGGCATTGATCGTCGGCTGTTCACCGTCCACCCAAGACCGGCCGCACGAGCATGCCGTGCCTGCACACATGCCTCGCAATCTTGCCGACCTGGCCCAAAAGATTCGTTTGCGAGTCGAACGATTGGGGACCGACCAAGAGTCGCAAAAAACGTTTCGTCAAGTCGCGGACTTGATTGGCTGGACCGCCGAGATCGCGGCGGACACCGAGATCGGCGAAGAACGCTGGAACCCGATTTACGAACTGAGCGAATCATTGCGGCTTGAGATCAACGAGGATCCCGAGCGATGGGACGCCCAACGCCGCGAAAAAGCCGCCCGACTATGTCAGTTGGTCGAAGACGCATGGCAAAGTCTGGCACCGGACGATCGTGTGGATCGATACTTGGGCCACGACCATGGACACGGACATGACCACGGGGATCATGACCACGGGCATGACCACGGCGACCACCGACACCACGAAGAGAACAATGGCGACGGGGGTCACGATCACGGCAAGGACGACCATGCCGCGGACGATCCCAATGATGTCGCGGATTTGACGGGACAACCAAGTCAGCCGCGCGAACAATCGCACGCATTGGAACCCCAACTCGGCGGAGTCTCCAATGGTTGATTGGTTAGGCGTTGCCGGGTTTGGCGGCAGCTTGCGGTTGATCGAGGCGTTGTTGATGTGCGGGCCGACATTTCTGGTCGGGCTGCTGATCGCGGCGGTGTTGCGTTTTTATCTTGGCACCGACGGGACGCGCCGGTTGTTCGGCGGCGATTCGCTACGAGCGCTGCCTCAATCTTGGGCGGTCGGGATGCTGTTACCGGTTTGCAGCATTGGTGTTTTGCCAATCCTGTTTGAGATGCATCGGTCTCGAATCAAACCCGGCGCGATGACCGCCTTCGCGCTGTCGGCGCCACTCTTCAATCCACTCTCGTTGCTTTATGGCCTGACACTGTCCCGGCCCTACGTGATTCTCATGTTCGCGTTCGGCTCCTTGCTGGTCGTCACCGCGGTGGGGTTGATCTGGGACGCGATCGCTCGTGCCGAACCGACGGATCCGATTTCGGAAAAGCCGCCGGCGATCGGCATTCAACGATTGCTCGCGATCATCATCTACGCCTGCCGCACGGTCGCCGGTCCGGCAATCGGCTGGACGCTGGTCGCAGCGATGGGCATGTTCCTGCTCGCGGCGGTATTGCCCTGGGGAATGCTTCAGCATGGTGTCGAACGAGACGACTGGTGGGCGCCGGCCCGGATGGCAGGCGTCGCATTGCCGGCGTACGCCACGCCAATGCTCGCGATGGGCCAACTGGGGATGATGTTCCAGCACGCGAACTCACCGGGTGCCGCGTTCATCTTGTTGGTCGTCGGTGCTGGCATTAACCTCGCAACGCTGTTTTGGTTCGGAAGCAGGTTTGGATTTCGCGCCGTCGTCATCTGGTTTGTCACCTTGATGTTGGTCGTGGTCGGCATTGCGTACGCAATCAATCGCCCCTTGATTCCGCCGGGCGTGGATCCTTCCGCACACACTCACGCGTTTGACATCTACACCAACCCGATTCATCACCTGGACGAGTCGGCCGGCAAATTCGCGGTCGAGAAGCTTCAGGAGAAGTTCACGTTAATCGAGCAGATCGTCGTCTCCCTGATCGGAATCCTCTTCGTTTTCGGGCTGCTGTTTCGAGGCATCGGGTTAGACGAGACTCGATTCGATTCCGAGGTCGACCCCACGCAACCGCTTGAGGGCGTTGATCGGATCGTCAGCCCGCAGACGGTCGGAGCGACGTTGATCGCGGGCATGATCGCGATCAGTGTCGTGATGTGTTACGCGTACTATCCGTCGCCGAAAGAGTGCATGAAGGAGATTCAATTCATCCGCGCCGATGCGATCACGGCCGCGATGAGCGGAGATGCCGATCACGCTAAGTTTTGGATCCCGAGATGGGACGAGTGGAGCCGCCGACTAGAGGTCGGGACTTTCTTGCGACGCGGTCGGGTAACGCCTTATCAACGCATGCAGGGCTACCTGATCCGCAAGAAGCTAGAAACGCTCGAGCATGAGCTGGATCATCCGCACGCGGATCCCGCGCTGATGCGAGAAGTGATCGGCGACGTCATGTCCACCGATTCGCGGTGGGTGCGGGCGTTCCTTGGAACGAAGCGTCAGAAGATTCCAGCGCAAGTGTCTTCGGACGCGACCGATCCCGAGACGGATTCGGCGACACCGAAAACCAGCGACGCAGGTCCCCACGGTGGAATCGTGGTGAGTCTCAGTCAGGCCGATCTGCCCAGCACACTGCACCTGGAGGTGATGCCGGTGCGTGAAGGCGATGTCGTGATTTACTTGCTCCGCCGACAGCTCGGCATCTTGCGTCGGGCAAAGGGTTTAACGCAAACGGAATTAGCATGGGAACTCCGGGCATTGATGGACAGTCAGACCGAAATAGCCTCTCCATTGGTATTGAATTGGGTGGAAACCGATTCAAGCTTTCGTGGGACACTGCAATCCGAAGTCTTAGACGCTGAACGTCTTGAGGTGCTCGGTAGAGTCTCGGGCTCCAATGGAGTCGTTTACTCGACGCAGTTCACTCTTCCTTCGGGTTTCTGAGAGTCCTCAGAATTCGAATATCGGCTACTATTGCCCCAGAGTCGCACCCCACCCCTGGTGGGGCCCGATTCGTTTAGCAAAGCACCTGGAAGAGGCTATACTTGGACCCGCTCGCTTCTGCATTCTTTCTGGTGTCGATATGAACAGCGCTGTTCGACGTCCTTTTCGCGGCTTCACACTGATCGAACTGCTGGTGGTCCTGGGGATCATCAGCGTGTTGATCGGACTGTTCTTGCCGGCCGTGCAGTCCGCCCGAGAGGCGAGTCGCCGTGCGGACTGTAGCAATCGCGTCCGCCAACTCGCACTGGCGACGCAAATGCACCACGACGTGCTGGGTTACTTTCCAGCGGCAAGATATGAGTCTCGCCCCGACGCGGACCTCGCCGAACGCTGCGGTCTTGAGACACCGACTTGGTTGGCGCGAGTGATGCCGTACATCGAGGAGCGTGCGTTGGGCGACGGCTGGGACATGTCCAAGCAATGGCACGCACACCCAAGCAGTATCCGGTCCGTGGTTCCGGATATCTTCCTCTGTCCATCGCGCCGCGCCGGAACGCAACCGACTGGATACCGCGATCTTCGAACGGTCGTCACCGGCGGTGGCGGCACGTTGCCCTGCGGTTGTCCATTGCCACCACGTGATAAGGAACTCGAGATCTCGGTCGAAGGTGCACTTTGTGACTACGCCGGCAACCACGGCGACCTGAGCCCCGGATCAGTTGGCGAACCGACCGATTTCTACTTCGGTGGCAATGGGACCGGGGTGATCATTAGCGTGCGACCGAGTTGTAAGGATGGCACCGCCATCGCGCAGCTCGATCGAGTCCGAATGGCTTCTGTCTTCGACGGAACGTCCAACACCTTTCTGTTCGGTGAAAAGTTTATTCCGACGGCCGGCTTGGGAGTATTTCCGGAAGACTCACCAGCTTATGACGGTGACCACTTGCCAGCGTCCAGCCGGCTCGCTGGACCAGGGATGCGTCTGGCAAATGGACCAAATGATCTTGTCGCGGACATGTTCTCATTCGGAAGTTGGCACCCCGACGGAGTTCACTTTGCGTACGTCGACGGCAGCGTCCATTTCATCAGCCCCAACACCGACACTCAGCTCTTGGGTTCTTTGGCCAACCGACGCGACTCCAAAATCGTTGAGCTCACCAATTGAACGCCCGACTCTTTCGAACCATTGCCTGGGCACTTCTTTGGTTGCTCTGTTGTGTTGGCTGTTCCAAGCCCGGGCCAACGATGGGACAGGTGGTCTTTGACGACGGCTCTCCCGTCGCCGCCGGCTCCATCGAATTCCGCAACGTCGATGGTGGTGCTCTCTTCGCCAGCCGCATCCAGGGTGGTTGGTTTCAACCGGAAGACAAAGACGGCACCGTTGGCCTTCCTCCGGGAGACTACGAAAT
>JBCBLJ010001199.1:0-1588 GCA_038520195.1 Planctomycetota bacterium | reverse complement strand
GATTCGGGTCGACGGTGAGACAGAGCCGGGGATCACCGAAACCGTTTCTTTGGAGGGCGGTGAAGCCATTGAACTCTTCGTCGAAGAGCGAGAACTGTTGGCGTTTCCCTTCGACCAGGATGTCGCGCATCAATCGCAACTGACGGACGCAAACGGGCAGTCGACGAATCTTGTGCTTCGCGTTCATCGGCCGCGAAGAATAGCGTCAGGCGATGCGGAGTTCATGGTGTCCTGGCAAAACGCCGACGACTCCGGCCGTTCGCGTTGGAGAGCGACGGCGCGGCCGCTCAGTTATTGGGTCGAAATTCAACCGCTTGATGCCCGTTCGCAATCGCTCGGACCGCCGTTTGTTTTCTACGATCGCCAGTTCGAGAATCGGGTGGCGGTTCCAGCGGCAAGACTCACCGCCGAAGATTGGCCGGAACAGGCCCGCCGCGCCGGCGTTCGCGTCTGGGTCACGCCGTGCCGAACGAGTGGCCTTGCTTTGCAGGCTCCTGGTGATGCAACGCAAGTCGCGGTCAGAGGTATTCACGAAGTGGTCGAATTTGACGCATCGGACCGTGATCCGATGCTTCTAACCGGCCAGACGTTTGTGCGGATGGATTCGTTGTCTCCGGAGGAGGACACGGGTGTTTGCCACCGTTTCGTCGTACGATCGGAGGACGGCGCAACACCCATCAGTTCGATCAAGATTCAGCCGCAAAGCATGGAGCCGGTTCGAATCGTGAGGCAGTTTGATGAAGAACATCACGTCGCGGTCCATCGGTTCTACTATGAGACAACAACGTCAGCCGCTGAAAGATACTTGATCACCGATCGCACCACCGCAACGTTCGGTTCGCTGCGGTCGGAAGGCTCGGTCGAAGTCGACGTGCCGGATGTTGGAGGACTCTTGCCCGTTGGCGTTTCCGCCCAGAGGGAACGTCTCAATCGTTAACCGACGGATTGACTCGCTTGATCGCGACCAGGTGTGATTGGTAAGCGACGAAGCTGCGGTCATGAAGTCTCACTTGCCATGGCTGGTTGGTTTCGGCCACTTGTTCTAGCCCAGGGATCGCGTGCGGTGAATTCGGATCGAGTAATTCTCGTAGAACCGGCTCGCTCGCACCGCCAAGCGGACCGCGTTGAGAATGGCCGCCGAGCCAGTTCTCCGGAGCCGTCACTGAATCACTCCAGTCGTAGGGCGTCGCGACCAACGCATGCGCACCGACGGAAAGAATCGACGAAAGCGAATGCAGGAACTCCATTGGGGAACGGACGCAATCCAGCAGGTTCATGCTGACCGCGTTTCCAAAGGTCCCAGCGGGGAACGGAAGACAACTCGCGTCACAGGCCCAGAAGTCGACGCGTTCTCGATTCTTGAAAGCGACTTCAAATGTCCGACGGTCATAGACCATCCCAACCCGACGACGAGAATATGAAAGCATCGATTCCCGGGTGAGGCCGCTGGCGAGGCGGAGCATCGGGAAGTGAAGGTCGATGCCTAGCACCGGCGAGTCGAATTCCCCGGCGAGTCGAAACGAAGTGCCGCCGACGCCGCATCCGATGTCGATCATCGGCTTCGCCCCAAGTGGAGCCTCGGTGAGTT
>JBCBLJ010000008.1:0-35647 GCA_038520195.1 Planctomycetota bacterium | reverse complement strand
GCCCACGCGTTGCCCGATGATGGCCGGGTCGTATCCCGCAACGCCGGTGTCGGAGCTATCGAGCGTGCCCATTTTCAGATCGTTGATCCAGGCGGTCAGCACTGGATTCGCACCGACACACCGGACCCGGAATCGATTCCAACCGTTGAGGTTCCAAACATCACGAAACTGCTCATAGGTAGCCGCATCGGAGACCTTTGCGTGGGGGAATTTAGACCTGCTTTCACCCTCTCGCATGTTTTCCACCTTCATGTTGTCCCCGACGTCGCCGTCGACGATGACGGGAGCGGCGAGGTAACTGCCGAGGCCGTTGGTAAAAAATCCACCGATACCGCCACCGGGCCGGTGATCGCAAAGTACCTGGAACCCGATCGTGCCCGCCCGATGCTGCCGCACCAGGACGCCGGTGTCGGTCCGCCAGTCGGGACGCATCTCGTATTCAAGTTCAAAATCACCGAAGGTCTCTTCAGTCATGAGATAGGCACCGAGGCGACTGCCGGGAGGATCTTGACCGCCGACGATCGCTCCATCGACGACCTTCCAGTCTCCTCGATGGCGATACGCCTCGCTGTCTTCGGTCCGATGCCGCTCCAAAGTCTTTTCGATCGCTGCGTCGACGTCTTCGCGCGTGCGGGCTTCATTCAGCTCATTCTGGAAATAGATGCGAGGAAACTTCTTCCAGCCGTCGAGCGTTTTCCCATCGAAAAGAGACCTCCACTCACCACTGGGTTTGCCACACGCTAATCCAGCCGAGGTGCAAGCGGCGCCCGCGAGTCCGTATTGCAGGAACTGTCTTCGTGAATTCATGAATAGGGAGCCCTTGAATCGTCGCGTGATTGCGTTTCTTGCCCCGCCAAGACCGGAATGGCGCGGCGCAGTGCAAGAGTGCCGATGAGGATCAGGTTGGGGAGCCCGATGCCAGGTGGATCCGATTCGAGACCCACATCAGTAGAGTCCGCGCCGGCGAGAATCCTGCCGGTCGATTTTTCTGATTTTGCCTTGGTTTCCGAGGCGGACCGTCGTCGGGGACTCTTTGCACGCCACTCAGCGTCGGACTCGAAGCAGAACGGTTGGCGACCTACTGCCGCGGCTAAAGCCTGCACTCCAGCCAAGATGCCGCAGTGACCGTTGGATTTCCGGCTCTAGCGGTTCGCATTGGATGCCGCCGGGCGTCCAACGCCGCTGGTGCTCCAACTCAGTGACAGCCATACTTTTATCGGCCACATACTCCTACTCGTATACGTGTTCGCACTCGTACTGTTCCTACTCCTACTCGGTCCGTTCGTTGGGGAGCGGCGTTGCGGCCGTGTGTGTAAACCCACATCCGACTCGCCGGGTGCTCCTGTTCCGTTCACTCCTCCTGATCAAAGAAGACCCATGACCGGCGGTGTGTTTTCCAAGTTCTTAGAGCCCTTCGAAGAACAGACCGTGCTTCGCGAGCGGGTACGCGCGGTGTTGGAGCGATTACCCACTGCCGTCGTGGAGGACTTTCTCGGGGACGAGAGCTTTCACATCACACTGGACAACTTCGTTCCCGGTCAGGGTTGGTCACTCTGGATGGCGATGCCAAGTGCGAATCGCAGCGGTAGCCGCGCCGTAGTGCTCCGCAAACGCCTCAACGATTGCAACGAGGACTTTGCGTTGTATGTCATCGCACACGAGTTCGCGCATGCTCACCTACACAACGGGGGCTGGCGAGAGCACACCGATCCGGAGGACGCGGCGGACGCTTTGGCCGAGTCGTGGGGATTTCCAAAAGCGACGCTAGTCCGCAACTTGTGATTGGCTGGCTTAGCGAGACTTATTAGCCTCGCCGCCGATCAAAACATGACACACGCGTCCTTTGGCATTCACAGAGTTGCCCGCCAGCACCGCTCGACTTCGAGTGTTTTCTCACACTGGTTCTTCCAGTCACGCCAGTGGGTCGTGAACCTTGGACGCGACTTTTTACTCTCCGTTGGGGACTCAACGCTCGGTACAATCCGACTCGCTCGCCCGTGGGACTTCGGAGCAACTTCCGCATTAGCCTCTGAAGCTGAAGAGCTCGTTGCCCCGTACTTTTCCCCGGGCGAGTCTTCTTGACGCCAACCAGTATCGTGTCTCAAAAATCCTCTGACATCAACGCAGCGTACGCGGTCCGGCGGGAAGCAAGCGAACGCGAAGATGTTGTCATGTTTATCAATGCCTGCTTTGCGGCCACGGGCCAGCAGGAGTATTACGGCTCGGCGGCGCAGAATCGGATTTCGATCGATTTTCTTCACCGCTACGTGCTGGCCAATTACCGCACCGTCTACCGACGTGTTCTTGCGGCAAGTGTCAACGATTTCAATCGAGCAAAAGTTCTGATCAACTTGCTGGCGGAAGGTGCCCCCAACGATGCGAACGAGCGCGCGGAGGAGGGCGCGCTCATTGCCGCGACGCTGAGAAGCCTTCCCGCCAACCGAGTGTATGCGCTCTTCGCGCGAATTCGACGAGAGCGAATCAACAATCGGCGTACTCGAGCCACCATTCATCGATATCTCCAGTGGCGTCGCGATCCAGCGTTTGATGGCGTCAAGTATCGCAACAAACTACGGGTCGCGGTGCGTCACGCGCACGCGGAGGTCGCCCCCTCAACCGCTGCGTTCTTGTTCAACCTCCAAAACCAAAAGCGATTCGAGAATCCGCTCTACGATGCTTTCTTGCGTTCGCGTTACGCCAAAGAAGCAATCTATGAGCTGCCTTATTCGGTTGCAGAGGGTTTTGCGGCGCGACGCGGAATCCCGCGCGACGAGTTTTTGCGGAAGATCGAACCACGGATGACTCACGCTGAAAAGCAACGGCTCCAGCAGTCGGCGAAGAGCCATGGGATCAGTGGGCCGCAGATGGATCTGTCCCGGACACCGCTCACCAAGCTGGCGCTGTATGTGTTGTCGCTTCCAATGACCCAACGACGCCAGCGTGCGGATGAACTGCACGAAGCACTCGTGGGTGCGGCGAAGAAAACGCTGCGCGCTCGTCCGCTTCCGTTGGGTAAAACAGCTTTGGTTTTGGATTGCAGTCGGTCCACATGGGGATCACGCGAACGACGCCGTCGCCCCTTAGCGGTCGCGGTTGCCTTGCACTACTTGGTGTCGGTCGCGTGCACCCAAATGCATTCGTTTGTGACGCCTGGAGAGAAAAGTCAGCAACGCGAACTATCGCAAAACCAGCATGCGTTCTTGATCGAAGCAGCAGGCCAAACGGACTTGGCGTCGCCGCTACTCTCTGCCTTACGATTGGCGCCGGATCAAATCCTGATTCTCTCCGATGGTTATGAGAATGATCCGGCCGGTGCCGTGGGTCAAATCGTTCACGCATACCGAGAGCGTCTTGCGGCTCGGAATCCGCTGACGATCGTTCACGCCAATCCGGTTTACGACGGGGAGCACTTTTCTCCCAAGCCGCTGGCCGATGGACTCGTCACGATCGGATTGCGGGATGCGGAAGATCTTGGTCCGTCACTCGGTTTTGCGAGGTTTGCGGCGGGAGAAGCGACACAGCTCGAACTCGAAGACTACTTGCGTTCTTTGGCCCATGACATGATCGAAAAGCACTGCGAGCGAAGGGAACATCAAGGTGGCGAAGCATAATCGCTCACTCAACGGAATCAGTTTGGCTGGACTGACACTGGCCCCTCCCCAGGTGCTTGGCGGTGTTCGACTTGTTCCCTTGACGCGTTCAAGCGTCCGCGAAGACCTGCGGCTTTCGCGTCGGGCCTATTCAGAGGACGTTGCATTTGTCGAGATTGACCAACAAACGACTTACGTCAGCTATGTGCCTCACGGACTGGTGGCGAACTGGAGCACCGATGGCAGCGCGGTCTTTGGTAGCCAAATAGCCGACGGTCGACGGACAAAAGACGACGAAACGGATGGCCAATTCGTGACCGCGCGGGGGCTCCGCAAGATGGCTCGGCGCGAGGGCAAGCAACAATTGCGGTTCTTGCCGATGCATGTCGCGATGGAAGGCCTATTGGCGTTGCACTTTGGCGGACCCAGTATTGCTTGGACGGAATACTCTTCGCGCGCGCTGCGATCTGGGTTGTCACCACGCTGGGAATCGGCTGTCGCGGGCGAGTCTATCCGCGGTCTGGAGGATGCACTTCGCCTTTTTGAAGTCCATGAGAACCAGGTTGGCGCTCTCGTGTTCGTCGCGGATGCTCTGGCTTCAGCGTTCGTCGTGCCGCATCCGGCAGATTACTTGTCGTTGCATCACACGCTGGTCAGCGATTTCTACGGAGAACTCATCTGGCAGTACGGTCTCTATGGGACCGAGAACATCGTGCAGCCGGAGCCAATCGACATCCAAGCCGTTTCATCGATAAACGAACTTTGCGATCAAGTCGCTGGCCTACGGAGACGCTGGGCCGAGTTGTCGACTGAAATGACATCGGGGCTTCTGCAGCGGGATTTTCAATGCCAACGTGTGTATCGATTCAAACCATTTACGCTCGAACGATTCATCTCTGACTTGGAACCTAAATCTGAGAATCACATCGGAGAAGCAGTTTTTGCCGACAACGGAACACTTCAGTACCTCAAGACTTATCGTCTATCGGCCGCTCAGACGCGTCGTGCCTATCTGCTTGAGCGATTGGCGGATTGCGAATGGAGCCTCACCGATTGTGCGAACTCGCTTGCGTGCAGCAAAAATGAGCTGATCTTACGACTCGAGAACAATGGCTTTGGCTACCTGCTACATCAACACGTGATCGATGCGGCACGCGCCGCCAAGCGGCGTTGATCCACCGCAACGAGCTTGGGCAACACGGAGATCGGGAACATGACCGTTTTCTGCTCCTGCCAACGCCGCTCTTGTTCCCACGGCGTTTTTTGCGCGAGCGGAAGCACCGACCGGAACGCGCGAATACGGCCAGCCGTCCAGCGCCGGGTGGATCAAACGAGTATGATTTGATGAACCCGAGAACCTGGGACAAATGAGTTACTGATGAAACGGATCGCTGCGTGTTTACTGCTTGCCTGTTGGTTTTCGCTGTCTGTCCATGCCAAGGCACCTAACATCCTGATCCTCTTGGCTGACGACCTCGGATGGGCTGACCTTGGGTTTCAGGGATCGAAAGACATTCGATCACCGAATCTGGATCGATTGGCAACTCAGAGCGTCCGGTTCACCGATGGCCACGTCACCGCTTCGGTGTGCAGCCCATCTCGAGCGGGGCTGATCACCGGTCGCTATCAACAACGATTCGGACACGAAGCCAACACGCCACCGAACGACCAAGGAATGGACCTCGGACAGGTCACCATGGCCGACGCCTTGAAAAAACTCGGTTATCGGACGGGGGTCATCGGCAAGTGGCACCTGGGCAACGCGGACCGGTTTTATCCCAACCAACGTGGATTCGACTTTTTCTACGGACTGCGAGAAGGCTCTCGCAGCTATTTCTACAATCCGGATCGCGACGACCGTCCGACCAGCAACAAACGAATCGAACAAGACGGCAAAACCGTCGCGTTTGACGGATACTTGACGGATGTGCTGGGGCAGCAAGCGGCAACGTTTGTCACCAAAAAATCCGAGCGTCCTTTCTTTTTGTTCCTGTCCTTCACGGCACCGCATGGCCCCATGCATGCGACCGATGAAGACTTGAAGCGGTTTGCCGACATCCAAGACAAGAAGCGCCGAACCTATGCCGCGATGGTTTGGGCGATGGACCGTGCGATCGGCAAAGTTCTCGATCGATTAGAGCAGACAGGCCAAGCCGACAACACGATCGTCTGGTTTCTGAGCGACAACGGCGGCGCGACCAACAATGGTTCCATCAATCGGCCGCTGGCAGGGCACAAAGGAATCAAGTTTGAAGGAGGCATTCGGATTCCGTTTCTCGTGCGCTGGCCAGAGAAACTAGGTGGAGGCCGTGTCTACGACGAGATGGTTTCGTCGATGGATATTTTCGCTACTTCGCTTGCCGCCGCCGGAGGAGATGTCGAGGCAGCGCGATTGGACGGCGCGAATTTGGTTCCATACTTAACCGGCGAAAAATCCGGCGCGCCGCATCGCGAGCTCTATTGGCACAAGTTGTGGTTCTCGGCAATGCGAGATGACGATTGGAAGTTGATCTACGTCAAAGACTACGGGTACGCCTTGTATGACTTGTCAGTCGACCCGAGTGAATCGACGGACTTGGCAAAGCAGCACCCTCAGCGAGTCGATTCGATGCGGCAGCGTCTTGAGAGTTGGAGAGAGAAGATGGAAGCACCTCGCTGGGACGAAGCGATTCGATGGTTCCACGAACACTACCGAAATCATGTGCGGATCATTGAAGGGAAAGGCTAAGGGCAATCGTCGTGCTATTCCAATCGAACTGTCGCCAGTCGGCATCCCTTGAAGTTCGTCGAGCGTCCTAATTCGCCCGCTGCTCGGTTCACCTGGCAAGGCTCTCGAGCGCGAATTGCACGATCGGCGTCGGGTCCTGAAGCCCGTGCGGATGATGGCCGAGCCCTGGACGACGTCGTTCAATGATCGTGCCGTCAAGTTCACGATAGTGCTTGACGAGTCTGTCTCCGTTTTCAGCGGGTGGGACGACATCGTCGGCTTCGTTGATCAAAACAAAGATGGGCACGCGACGGTCGGCGAGTGGCTTTAGTCTTGCGAGCGGGCCATCGCGATAGCTCAAAGCTTCGTCCTCTCGCAGGCCATATGCTTTCAAGCATTGCCGCCATGCTCCTGCCGCTCCTTTTCCGAGCCCATCGGCGTCTGGAAACTTTGCGGCGGGCCAGGAACGAAAGTCCATGACCGCGTTGTCGACATAGATGCCGGCGACCGTGCCAGCATTCGCGGATGCCCACCGCATCACAATCAGTCCCCCACGACTCATGCCTTCTAAGAACGGTTTTTCGTGCAGCCCCCATTTCTGCGTCTGGCGATAGAAGCGATCCCATCGTTCGACGGCCTGATCGCTGCCGAACAGCCCCGCGACGTCGCAGTAAACGACGTGCCAGCCACGTCGCAGCATTTCGAGATCGAACTGCGGTTGGTGTCCCCAGAATCTGGCCCGCCAGACCCACGGATTGCCTTCAGCTGGTTTCTTCGGCAAGACGATTTTGCACTCGGCCGAGTCCGCCGTCAGCAAGAGCATTCTGAATCCGTGAAAGCTTGCCTCACGCACAGGCACATCGGTCGTCTCGATTGCAGCGATCACGTCAGATGCCCCCGACGATTCCAAGCTCAACGGCGACTGAGCCACCACCGGGCTCGCTACTGCAACGCAGGCAAAGACGAGTGCCAACCGAAGTTGAATCGTGACCGGAAGTCGACACGATGCAGGAAGTCTGCACCCTCGGAACGCTGTATCGCATGATCCACCTGTGTGTGCGACGAAATCGAATTAAGCCCAAGCCAAAAGAATCTACCAAGCTTCACGCCCTCTCGTTGTGGCTCCGGATAAGCGAGACGCATCAGAATCCGGCGAGCCAGATGTTTGGCGAGTCATTGCGTGGTCGGCGTCCACGGGACCCTCCGAATCCACTCCTAAAAGAGTCCGCGTACATTTTCGGGCCCGTACATTTTCGGGCCTGAGTTCGCTCGTAAACGAGACCGCGCACCCGATCCTCGCCCACCGACAATCGTGGAAGCCCGCACCCAAAGCCCGAACGTGGCGTTGTCCCGCTAGACTTGTAGTCGAGACTGCATGCCGGTTGCATGTGCCTCTGAAACCGAACTAATCGAGATTGGTAGCAAAATCACGATGAACATCACGTCTACGATACGTCCGCAATTGAAGCCGGTCTTTTCTGCGGGGACTGTCGAAGAGCCGTCGATCGTGATTCGGACTCCCGACGGTGTTCACGATCTTCTTTTGACCCAGGCCGCCTACTCAAAGCCGCAACTTCGAGCTCTCATTTTCCCGATCAAGAGCATTGTGGAAGAGACGCTCACAGCGATGGTTCCGCAGTCAAAGGGCGTGGTAAAAGGCATTTCGGTCATTATCAATCTGACGGTGAAAATGGCAGAAGCGATCGAAGCGTCACAAGTCGGTTCGTTGGAGCCAATCGATGCGACGGACCAACTCTGCAGCACGCTCGATCAATCATCAAGCGACGAGACTCACCAACAGAGAATGCATCGCACTTTCGGTAGTCGTCCCAAGCCGGAGGGGATCGTCAGCTTCCTCGCAACCTTGGACGACGAAACGATGCTGGAGCACTGCAAGCCGTTGGGTGATGTTCTCGGCGCGGCACCGTATTTGAAGGAATTCTTTCAAATCGGGTCGTTTGTCGTTCAGTCACTCGACGAGCGCAAAGCAAGTTACTTTGGCGCAACAGTTCCCAACCTCATTCCAATGGACGCCTTGCACAAACGACTAGCACACTGATCCGTCGCGTGCGCCATTCAAGCACACGCGAGCCGAAGCCAAAGGAATGACCAAGCCTCACGAGTTCCCGCTGCAGTCACGCACAAGACATAATGCACCCGAAGCCTGGCGAGCCGTTGAGCAACCAGCGTTGACCCACCAACTTCGCTCGTAAGAGAGTCCGGTACGCGCCATGACTCTTTTACTTGCTCAAACGACATCGCGGCCGCGTCGTCGGACGTAGCTTTGCCAAATCATTCGAGTCGCGACACTCCGGTACGGGCGCCATGATTCGGCTCGCGCAAGAATCTCGTCGGGCTTGTCATACGGCCTGCCGTCAAGTTCTTCGAGACCCTTCACCAGCGCGAGATCGCCGATCGGCAAGATGTCTGGCCTTAGCAGACCCATCATCAGGAACACGTCGGCGGACCAGTCGCCCAGACCCAGCCGAGCGACAATCCGTTTTCGGACGTCCTCATCGCCCAGCTTCGAGAGACCGTTGATCTTGAACTCGCCGCTGGTGCAGTCGACGGCGAGCTTCACCGCGTAGCGGGCTTTCTGTCGGCTGAATCCGAGTGACCGCAATCCGCTTTCGCCGAAGCGTTCGACTGCCGACTCGACGACGTTGCCATCGCATGCGTCGCGCAAGCGATTGAACGTGCCTCGTGCCGCTTCGACGGAGACCTGCTGTTCGAGCACGATGTGGATCAGCGTCGCGAAGTTTGCCGGCCGACGCAGCAGGGGAGGCGTCCCAAACTGGTCGAGTACGCTCGCCAGGATGGCATCGCGGGTGGCTAGTTCCCGGGCCGCTTCAGCGAGCGTGTGTTTGGTTAGGCGAATCGGTTTACTCAAATCAGACGATCCAGTTCCACCGTCAATTGCTTGAAACGCTCCAAAGTCGTCTTAATCGGTTCGGGGCTTGCCATGTCGACGCCGGCCCCGCGCAACAGGTCGAGCGGATCCTCGCTGCAGCCACCGGATAAGAATCCAAGGTAGTCATCAAGTTCCTGCTGTCCGCCTTCAAGGACCCGTCGCGAAAGCGCGACCGCGGCGCTCAGTCCCGTGGCGTATTTGTAGACGTAGAATGCCCGATAGAAATGCGGGATTCGGAAGCACTCGAGCTCGAGCTCTTTGTCGACCGTGAATTCGGGCCCAAAGTAGGCGTCGAGCAACTCACGATAGGTCGCGCGAAAGGACGCCACCGTCAGCGCTTCGCCGGCCTCGGCCATCTCGTGAATCCGCTTTTCGAATTCAGCGAACATCGTTTGGCGAACCACCGTCGCTCGGATGCTATCCAGTTCGTTGTTGATGAGGTACGCGCGCTCCGCGTCATCTTCGGCGCGTTCGAGCAAGTGTTCGGTGAGCAACTGCTCGTTGAAGGTGCTGGCGACTTCGGCGACAAAGATGGTGTAGTCGTAGTACTGAAAGGGCTGGTGTTTCGCCGAGAACCAACTGTGCATCGAGTGGCCGGCTTCGTGCGTCAGTGTGAAGACGTCACTGAGTACGTCGGTCTTGAAATTCATCAGAATGTAGGGCTCGGCATCGAAGGAGCCACAACTGAAAGCGCCGCTTTGTTTTCCCCGGTTCGGGTAGCGATCTGCCCAGCGACGACGGAGCCCATTCTCGAGCGTTGACACGTACTGCTCACCGAGCGGCCGGAGCGATTCGAGCACGACTTCAACCGCCGCGTCCCAACTGTGCTCCTTCTTCATGTTGCTGAGGATGGGCACGTAGGTGTCGTAGTGGTGGATATCGGTCATCCCCATCTTGCGCCGGCGGACATCGAAGTAGTGATGCACGCTGGGCAATGAGTCGCGGACTGCCGCGACCAAATTGTTGTAGACGTCGACCGGGACGCTGTCGGGAAACAATGCGGCATCGAGCGAGCTGGCATGGTTTCGGGCACGCGCGTAATACACGTCACGATGAACGCTTCCCGCGAGAGTCGCTGCCAACGTGTTCTCGTGCTCGCCGACCTCTTTGTAGTACTGGAAGAAGGCTTCGCGACGTAGATTTCGCGACGGCTGATTGAGGAACTGAATGAACGTCGCATGTGAAAGTTCTTGTTCGACGCCGTCTTCGTCGGTGATCGTTCCGAAGCGAAGATCGACATCGTTGAGTTGGCGGAACGCGTTTCCGGCCGCTGACGCCATCTCTCCCTGCATCGCCAGCAGTTTTTCCTCGCGGTCGGTCAGTGTGTGCGGCCGGCGACGGAGGACGCGTTGGAGTTGGAGGCGGTAGGGCTCCATTCGCTCATCGGCGACCAGCGCATCCATCGTTTCCGGTTCGATCGCCAGCAACTCCGGTTGGATGTAGCTGGCCGCTTGGTTGGCGCGCACCGCAAGATTCTGAAACCTCGCCTTCATGGCTTGAAAGTCGCTGTCCGATTGATCCTCGGTCGTCTTGAGGAACGAATAGATCGCGACACGCTCGGCGATGCGTGAAAACTCGGAATCGAATTGAAGTGCCTCGAGGAGCACTTCAGCCGATTCACCGAGCCGACCCTGGAAACTCTCGAACGTTTCGATCTTACTTTCAAGCTCCGCGAAGGCCTGTTCCCAAGCTTGCTCATCCGCGAACAGACTCGACAAGTCCCAGCGATCTTCTTCGGGAACGTCTTTGCGATCTGGCAGTAATGTAGCGGTCGACATGCGGAGCCTTTGAGAGGAAACAAGCGTGACGAGACACTGTCCCGCACACGGCGGGAAGCAAGCAAGGGTTCGGCCTTCTTCGATCCAAATTCAATTGCGGGCTCGAATTACCGGACCGTGCCTAGTGTCGGTTGTATGCGGCACACCGAGGCACGGCAATCGGGTGGTGTGAGGACTATTGGAAACTCTCTTCGGCACTGGGAAACGAGCCATCGGCGACCGAGTCGACAAACTGACGGGCGCTGTCACGAACGGTCTCGTCGATCGAGGCGAGCTTGCGAACAAACTTTGGCGTGTAGCCACTGGTGAGTCCGATCAGATCGTGGGTGACGAGCACCTGGCCCGTCGTTCCTCCGCCGGCACCGATTCCGATCGTCGGCACCGAAATCGCGTCGTGAATCGCCTTCCCGACCGATTCGGGGACACATTCGATCAGAACGGCAAACGCGCCAGCTGCCTCCGCGGCCAAGGCGTCGGCGACCAACGCCGCTTCATCTCGCTGAACCCGATAGCCGCCATCGACGAATACGTTCTGTGGACGCAATCCGACATGGGCCATCACGGGGATCCCGGCGGTGACCATCGCTTCGATACGCGAGGATTGTTCGGCACCACCCTCGAGCTTGACCGCGTGACACCGCGTCTCCTTCAACACCCGCGCGCCGCAGCGAATGCTACGCTCGATTTCGAGTTGTCCGTCGGGAAACGGAAGATCGACGACCACCATCGCGCGTTCAACGGCGCGACCAACCATTTCCGCGTGGTAAATCATCTGGTCCATGGTGACCGGCAACGTCGTTTCGTGCCCCTGGACGACCATCGCCAATGAATCACCGACCAACAAGACATCGACACCGGATTGGTCCAGCAGTCGCGCGACGGGAAAGTCATAGGCCGTCAACATCGAAATTGACTTTCCATCATCACGCCGTTTTTGCAGCGTGCGTGTCGTGATTCGGCTCATCGTCCAATCGGTCTTGGGGCGGTTTGAAACTGTGAGAACCCAAAGCGTACGGCCAGGATCACGACCGGTGAAGCCACCATTGTGAGAGTCACTACCGAGCGCGGCGTACCGCTTCGAGCGTGGCTTGCTAGAATATCCGACTGCTCGCTTCCCCATCGCGAAGGCTCTTTATGTATCAGCTCACCCGTTCTCGGCTGTCTCTCGCCGTCGTTGTTGTGCTTGCAAACGTCGGCCTGGCCGCGCCTCAGGATGCGGGAAAACAGGCGGTTCCAGGCAACGAGATCACCAACTTCAAAGGCACACTCAAGGCCTTCCGACAGGGAATTGTGGTGGTCGAGAAGGAGGATGGCAGTGAAGCCTTGGTCGCCGTGCCCGACCAAATCACGTCCTTCCAGTTCGTCGCCAAGGCCGCGCCCGCGTTCCTGCGGCCCGGAATGCTGATCCGCTTTACCGCTGACTTCGGCCCCGGAGGCGTTCCGCTGGCACCCATTTCGAAACTGACACTTTTTCAGCCGGTGCCGACCAAGTCGCTTCATGGCCGCGCACGGCAACTATTTGTCGCCGGGGTCTACGCCGATTCCAAAGCCCCCAACAATCGCAAGCAGCAGACGCCGAGCGGCAAGTTGACCGTGGTTGGATCGCTGGTCGGCCTCACACCCAATGGCATCCTCACGCTCCGTGCCGGCAAGACGCCGGTGCGCGTTCCTGTCAACGAACAGACTCAGCTTGAGCTGCAATACAACAACCTCTCGCTCGCACAAGCCGGAGACCCGGTGACGGTGGCGGGGTTCTTCCAACCGCCGAACGAGAACCAAGTCAAAGCCGATCGAATCACGATTCGCCCCGACCGCGTCTTTGGTGAAGCCCCACCGCAGGAAGACCGAAAACGCAAGACGAAAGAGGATGCCGCGAAGCCCGCTGACGAAAATCTCGAAGGCGATCCAGCCAAGACCAACGACCCCGACAAGGGCGATGAGAAGCCAGCCAAGCCCGACGAGGGCTCATGAGGATACTGATCCAAGGCGGTCGAATCATCGATCCATCGCGGGACGCTCACGCCGTCGAGGATCTGCTGATTGACGACGACCGCATCGGTGACGCCAAATCAGCGACAGCCGATTCGGTCGATCATGTGATTGATGCGTCGGGCTGCGTGGTGATGGCCGGCGCGATCGACATTCACACACACATCGGTGGCGGCAAACTCTCGATCGCGCGGATGCTGCTGAGCGATACGATGGCTGAGGAAGCCACGCGGCTCGGTCGCGGCATCGATGAGTCTTCGTTTTTGCCTTCGACGGAGGTGACCGCGCGGCGATACCTCGAGATGGGCTACACCGTCGCCTTTGAACCGGCCGTCATTCCGTGCAACGCCCGCGCGGCGCACTCGGAAATGGCGGACCTGCCCGGTTTGGCGACGGGAGGATTTTGCCTGCTCGGCAACGATGACCTGTTGCTGCGCCTCATCGCGGAGGACGCCGAGCAAGTCAAAATCAACCAATACGTCGCGTGGATGGTCCGCGCGACGCAGTGCATCGCCGTCAAAGTCGTCAACGCCGGTGGCATCTCCGCGTTCAAGTTCGGCGTGCGTCGCCTGGACGTCAACACACCCCACCCCGAATACGGCGTGACACCCGGTCAGGTCATCCGGCGGCTCGCTCGCGCGGTCCACGAAATCGGCCTCGTTCACCCGCTCCATGTCCACTGCAGCAACCTGGGCATCCCCGGTAACATTGAGTCGACATTGGCGACCATTGAAGCCGCGGGCGGCTATCGGCTGCATTTGACACACGCTCAATTTCACAGTTACGGAAAGAGTGAAAAACTGGGCATGTCGTCGGCCGCAGAGCGACTCGCTCGCGCGATCAACGCCAACCCGAATGTGACGATCGATGTCGGTCAGGTGCTGTTCGGCCAAACCGTCACCATCAGTGCCGATGCCGCGCACCAGTTCCAGAACCGCAACTATGCGACACCCAAGAAGTCGGCGTTGGTCGACATTGAATGTGAAGCCGGTTGCGGCGTCGTGCCTTTCAAGTATCGACGGAAGCAATTCGTCAATGCGCTGCAGTGGGCGATCGGGCTGGAGCTCTTTTTGATGATCGAAAACCCGGCGCAGGTCTTCTTGACCACCGATCATCCCAACGGTGCGCCGTTCACCGCGTACCCGCACTTGATTCGCCTGTTGACGGACCGAAGCTTTCGCGAAACCGCGCTCGCCGAAATTCATGTGGACGCGGCAGCCTCAAGCTCGCTGGGCGGAATGGACCGTCAGTACACACTCGAAGAAATCGCCGTGATGACGCGTTCGGCGCCGGCGCGAATCATGGGGCTATCCGATCGAGGCATCCTCGCCAAAGGTAGTCGGGCCGATGTCGTCGTCTACCCGGAAAACTCGGACCACGAAGCCATGTTTCGCAAACCGCGTCACGTGTTCGCCGACGGACGTTGGGTGATTCGCGACGGCAAATACGACCGAGCGACCGCCCGGGCCACACCGTCGATCACGCTCACCGCGGACATCGATTACGACACGAGTTACGAATCCGAATTCCGAGATCGCTACGCCGACAACGCTTCTTTCGCGATGAACCGTTTGCGCATCGGACAAGATGAGATGGAATCCTTGATCGGGACTCGCCCCGTCAGACAGGCGAACGGGCCTGCTGCGTTAAGGGGCGATTCATGAGCGACCCGCAGATCATTGGCGGTGTCCGCATTGTCCCGACCTTCGCCGAAGCGTTTGGCATGAAGGCGACGCGCGTCATCATCACCGCGGCCGATCAAGTCTGGGCGCGCCACGCCGCGGTCGCGATGAGCGGATTCGGCACGAGCGTCATTGATTGCAAGCTTGAAATTGACATCGAGCGTGAGTTGGCACCAGAAGAGACACCCGATGGTCGCCCCGGCTATGCTCTACTGGCGTTCGCCATGTCCGGTGGCGAGTTGGAAAAACAGATCACTCGTCGCGCCGGTCAATGCGTTTTGACTTGCCCATCGACGGCTCTCTTTGGCGGCATCAAGGGCGAACACGCAAAGCGGATCTCGCTCGGTAAGACACTCCGCTTCTTCGGGGACGGGTTTCAAATCAGCAAGCTCATTGACGGCCGTCGCTATTGGCGGATCCCAGTCATGGACGGCGAGTTTCTTTGTGAACACGATGTCCCCCGAGTCGACGGAATCGGAGGTGGAAACTTCTTGCTGGTAGCTCGTGACTTTCAAGCGGCAAGTCTCGCGGCACGCGCCGCCGTCGACGTTATCAAGTCAATGCCCGACGTGATCGCGCCATTTCCCGGTGGCGTGGTTCGAAGCGGATCGAAAGTCGGATCGAAGTACAAAAGCTTGATCGCGTCGACCAATGACGCTTATTGCCCGACGCTGCGAGGCGTCACGCGATCGGAGCTTTCAAAAGACGCGGGATCGGTCTTGGAGATCGTCCTTGATGGACTCAACTTCGAAGCGATTTCTGACGCCATGCGAGTCGGTATCCTGGCCGCGTGTGATGCCGCCGGTGAACGGGGCCTGCTGTCGGTGACCGCTGGGAACTACGGCGGCAAACTGGGTCCCCACCATTTTCATCTGGCCGAGATCCTCGCATGACGGCATGGCAGTTCGAACTGAAGAATGGGATTGTGGAATCCATCGACGCGAGCAAACTCCGACTCGCGGCGCTGGTCGGTCAATCGCGACAACAGATCGAGCAGATGCCACTGCCCATCAATGGGCAAGTCGCCTCCATCGGCGAAGCTTTCACGGTGAGCCTCGCGGATACCGACGAGGCGTCGATCCTCTTCCGGGGTGACCTCAAGAATGTGCATGGACTCGCCGCTCAACACAGTTCAGGCCGCTTCCTTGTCGAGGGTAACGTCGGTGACTATTTCGCCGCGGGCTGTTCCGGCGGCGTCATCGAACTCAACGGGAATGCAGGTGACTTTGTCGGCGGCGCGGTCGCGGGGAAGCGTTTGGGCGCATCGGGTGGCATCATTCACTGTCACCGAGACATCGGTTCGCACGGCGGACACCGGATGCGTCGAGGCCTGTTGATCGTCGACGGCGATGCGGGGCCTTCGCTGGGCGCGAGCATGATCGCGGGGACGATCGGAATCGCCGGCAACGCCGGTCCCAACCTGGGTTGCGAAATGAAGCGTGGCACCATCCTGCTTCGCCATCCGTGGAGCGACGAATTCGCGCGATCGCCGAGGTATAGCGAGGCTTTGGCGTTCAACGCCGGGTTTCTGCGGCTGTTCCGAGCGGAACCGATGAAACAGTGGTTGCGGTCGCTGCTGGATTCGGAGCACCTGTCGCGCGTCAGAGCGGACGTGAGTGCCGGCGGAATGGGAGAGATACTTTTCGCCGCTGGCGTCTAGTCAGGCCACCGCACTGTGCTCGCCGGGTTGCGAATGCAATCCGCGACCGGCTTCGACTTGGACAAAGCGCTCCCGCCACAAGAGCCGTTGCAAGAGACCCGGACGACGCAAGTTCGGATCATCGGCGGAAATGGTGTGCAGTTTGCCGCGGGCGGTGATCAGCCGCAACTTTCCGTCCGCGAGGACTTCATCCACCACCCAGAACTTGTCCACCACGTAGCCGTAGTTCTCGCCCTTCGGCGATGCGATAACCTGCGCCGCGCGGCGTCCAGGGTTGGTGCCCTGCTTGCTCTTGCGGTAGACCGCCCAATCGCCTTTTTTCCAAGGTCCCATGTGTTTGACACTCCTACCGAGCTACAAGCGGGCCAGGCCGATCACTTACTCGTGTCCGGCTCAACTTACGTCGCCTCGCACTACCCCTTCCACCCAGGTGAGCCTTGGTGCTTTCGCATCGAAGCTGGCCTGGCACAACCTTACCCCTACACAGTAGGTGGAAAACTCGACAGGGAATAGTTGAAAACCCATCGACAAAGGGGATTTACGCAGAGATTCATCGATTCTTCCCCCGTGTTTCCCACAATGATCCGACGACGAATTGCTAGCTTCTTGGCGAGCGCTTCCTCGACTGGTTGCGAGTCTTCGCCGGGGAACCCTAAGATGGGGTTAGCGATTACTCGTAGGCTCTAGGGAAACGACTCATGCTACTCGCGAACGCAGCGCTGTACGGCGCGCTCTTCTTGGTCGGCGGTGCCGTCCTGTTGATTTTCCTGCTCATCATGGGCTTCTTCGCCCTGAAGTACGGCAAGCTGTGGGTGCAAGCGTACATGTCGGTGGCCGACGTGAGCTTCACGAGTTTGATCCGAATGCACTTCACGAAAATCAATCCGAATGTGATTGTCCAGGCGAAGGTCATGTCCGCGCAGGCGGGCTTGGATATCAGCCGCAAACACGGAATCAGCACACGGCGGTTGGAAGCCCACTATCTCGCGGGCGGCAACGTGATGAACGTGATTCATGCGATCATCGCGGCACACCGCGCCGAAATCCCCCTCGACTTCGATCAAGCCGCGGCGATTGATTTGGCTGGTCGTGACGTCTTGGACGCGGTTCAAACGAGTGTGTATCCGAAAGTCATTGACTGTCCAGATCCAGCCCGAAGCGGCAAAACTACACTCAGCGCGATTACCAAGAACGGCATTGAGCTACGTGTTCGAGCCCGCGTGACGGTGCGAACCAACCTGGAACAGTTGATCGGGGGCGCGACCGAAGACACCGTGATCGCTCGGGTCGGCGAGGCGATCATTAGCTCGATCGGTTCGGCGGACACGCACTTCACCGTTCTCGAAAACCCCGACATGATTACCCGCGTGGTCTTGGACCGCGGTCTGGACGCGCAAACCGCGTTCGAGATCGTGTCCATCGACATTGCGGACATCGACGTCGGCGAGAACATCGGTGCTCGTTTGCAGAGTGACCAAGCCGAAGCAGATACTCGTGTGGCCCGTGCTCAGGCCGAGCGACGTCGTGCCGAAGCCGTGGCAGAAGAGCAACAGATGCGTGCGAAGGTGGCGAGCAACAAGTCTCACTTGGTCTTGGCTGAAGCCGAAGTCCCCAAAGCGATGGCGGACGCGTTTCGCGCCGGACGCATCGCGGCACCCAACGGCGCCGGCTGATCGCGAATGCCACCGTTGGAAACCTCCGCTCGACGAGTCAAGTTCGCGAGCGGTCGTGATCGCGTCGAGCTCGCGGGAATCATTGACTGCCCCACGGTCCGACCTGCGGGCGGACCCGTTGCCGTTTTCTCGCATTGCTTTACCTGCAATAAGGACTTCAAAGCCACGGTGCGGATCAGCCGCGCTCTGGCGGCGCAAGGCGTCTCGGTTTTGCGTTTTGACATGACGGGACTCGGCGGCAGCGGTGGGCACTTCGCGGAATCAAACTTCTCGACCAACCTGAACGATCTCGCCGCTGCGATTCGATTCGCTGATACGGAACTGGGCCCCGTTACGGCGCTACTCGGCCACAGCTTCGGTGGGCTCGCCGCGTTGGTCACCGCGTCGCGGGCCAACTCGGGTGACCCTTCGCTGCCGCTGGAAGACTTGGGGTTTGTCGGCACATTGGCGGCCCCGAGCGATACACTCCACCTTGCTTCCCTCCTGCTGAAACTCGCGCCGAGCCTCGAAACAGAGGGGGTGGGATCGGTCACCATCGGGGGCATCTCCTGGGAAATCAAGAGGCAGATGGTCGAGGACTTTCGTGGCCAACGTGTGACCGATGAGTTGCCAAAAATCGCTTGCCCAGTGCTGTTGATGCATTCCCCCGAAGACCAAACGGTGGCATTCGATCACGCGCTTCGATTGATGTCTTTGATTCAGCAAAGCGGTCCGAGGATTCAACCGGTGAGCTTGGTTTCACTCGACGGCGCGGATCATCTCTTGGTCAAAAACTCGCGTGACCTTGACTTCGCGTCGAGTGTGCTTGCCGCTTGGTGCGAACGCTACGCATAATCTCCCGAAGTCGCGAATCGCATCGCCGCGAACGGCTCAATCACTCCCACGCGATGAATTGAAGTGACCGAAAACCAACGGCTCCGTCGAGAGCTCACCGCGGCCTATCGTCTTTCGGCGATGTTCGGCTGGATGGACATGACCTTCAACCACCTCTCGGTGCGGCTGTCGGGCCGAGAGGGAAATGCGGATACCTACCTGATCAACCCGGAAGGATTTCTCAGCGAAGAGATCACGCCGGAGCGGTTGATCGAAGTCGACATCGATGGCAACATCATCGATCAACCCGACGCGTCGTTTATCCCAGCCGGCTTCGTGATTCACTCGGCGATTCATAACTCCCGAAAGGACGCGGTTTGCATCATGCACAACCACGCGGTGCCGGGGATGGTGGTTTCAGCGCTGAGCGAGGAATTGTTGCCTCTGACGCAGCGTTCGATGGAACGCTACAAGCGCATCGCCTACCACGATTTCGGCGGCATCGAACTGGACATCGACGTCAGCGACAAAATCGTGCAAGACCTTGGCGAGCATCGTTGCATGATCATGCGTAACCACGGTCTATTGACGGTCGGAAAGTCGGTCGCCGAAGCGTTCTACGAGATGTATTACCTGATCGAATCGTGTGAAATTCACATCAACACGATGAAGGTCACCGATCGCCCGCGGATTTGCAGCGAAGCGGTTCTGGAGCACACCGCCAATCAGTTTCCACAGTATCACGACAAGGATGTTGCGCTGGTTTGGAACGCGATGCTGCGTAAGCTCGATCGCGAACAGCCCGGCTGGGACAATCAATCAAACTAAAAGCAATCGCCGATGGAACAGACACTCGATCTTGAACAGTTGCTAACGGGTGTCGACCCGGCGGACGACGCCGCCGCCGCCGCGATCGAAATCGCACGCCGCTTGCTGATCCGGTCTCGCGAGCTACAGACGCATCAAGAACGGCGGCAGCAAGCGGAACTGGATCGAATGATCAGTCATCCGCTTGATAAAGCGACTCTCATCGAGATGACCGATCAGGCGTTTCGTGCACACAGTCCCGCGAGAGTCGCCGATCAACTCACGCATATTCTCGACCTTCAGGGCGTCCCGCGGTTCTTTACCCCGATCGAAAAAACGATGCTGCGTGGGTTCCAGTCGTTCGGTTCCTATTTGCCCGGCGTCGCCGTGCCGCTTGTGAAAGAGAAGATGCGGCAGGAGACCGCGAATGTCATCTTGCCGGCAGAGGAATCGATGCTTCGCGAGCACCTCGCGGCGAGACAGTCGACCGGCTTGCGAATGAACGTCAACTTTCTTGGTGAAGCGTTGCTCGGTGAAGAGGAAGCCGAACGTCGACTGCAGCACTACCTGCACGCACTTCAAATGCCGGAGATCGCGTGCATCAGCGTTAAACTCTCAACCATCTACAGTCAGGTTTCGACCATCGCCCGCGAGTCAACGGTCCGTGCGGTTTGTGATCGATTGGAGTTGTTGTATCGGGCTGCGGCTCGAGAGTCGTTCACCGACTCCAGCGGCAACACGACGTCCAAGTTCGTCTACCTCGACATGGAGGAGTATCGCGATCTGCACCTGACCGCCGACGCCTTTCGCGAGACCCTTGGACGATCCGGGATGGAGAACGTCCGCGCCGGGATCGCGCTACAGGCATACGTTCCCGACTCCTACGATGTTCTCCGCGAGCTTTTGGATTGGTCGGCCGCGCGAGTCGCGAAGGGCGCCGTACCCGTCACCGTGCGGCTCGTCAAAGGCGCGAACATGGAGATGGAACGCGTCGAAGCCTCGGTCGGAGGTTGGCCACAAACGCCGTACGCGGAAAAGATTGAAACCGACGCGAACTTCAAACGAATGCTTCGACGATTGATCGACGCAGCCGCCCAAGGTCACGTCGAAATCGGCGTCGCATCCCACAATCTGTTCGACATCTCGCTCGCGCTACTTTGGGGACAACGCCAGCAAACACTGGACCGCATGCAGTTTGAGATGCTCGAGGGCATGGCGAATCATCAGCGTCGAGCCTTGTTTGAGTCGGCCCCTCGCATGTTGTTGTACGCGCCCGCGTGTAGCCGCGAAGACTTTCTCAATGCGATCGGCTACCTCATCCGTCGACTCGACGAGAACACCGGTCCCGACAACTTCCTCCGCCACACCTTTCAACTCACCGAAGACTCCGAAACATGGCGGGACCTGTCATCTGACTTTTCTGAATCGCTGCAGCGAATCGACAGCGTTTCCAGCGAGCCTCGGCGACAACAGGATCGTCGCCAGCCGCCACTGCAACCCGCGGCCGCCGATGCGTGGGAGAGCTACGTTAACGAACCGGATACCGATTGGTCTCTTCCGCATCACAGTGAATGGGCGTCACAAATCGTCGAGCGCTGGCAAGCTCGTTGCGACCAGAACGCGCTCGACATCCCGCTGCTCATCGGCGGGAACCACGTGGACGGGCAAACCCGTGAATCACGCGATCCCTCCCGGCCCGAGTCGGTCTCCTGTCGGTTCGACCAAGCCGACGAATCCGGTGTCGATGCCGCAATCGAATGCGCCGCGGCCGATCGCGACGGATGGCGGAACAGATCATGGGACGACCGCTACCCGCTCTTTCGTGCGGCCGCTCAGCTAATGCGAGAGCGGAGAGCGGACCTGATCGGAGCCATGATGCTCGACGGCGGCAAACTGATCACCGAGGCCGACCCCGAGCTGAGTGAAGCGATCGACTTCACCGAATTCTATCCACTCACTGCACGGTCATTGCTCAATCGCCCCGACGTGGAACTGACGCCTCGGGGTGCGGTCGCGGTGATCAGCCCATGGAACTTCCCGCTCGCGATTCCCTGTGGCGGAGTCGTCGCCGCGCTCGCCGCGGGCAACACGGTGATCCTCAAGCCGGCGAGCGATACCGTTCTGCCAGCCTACGAAATGGTGCGATGTTTCTGGGACGCCGGAATTCCCAAAACCGCATTGCAGTTCGTTCCATGTAGTGGCGGGGGAGCGGGGCAACGGCTGGTGTCCGATCCAAGGATCGAAGCGGTCGTGCTAACCGGCGGCACCGAGACCGCTCAATCGATGCTGGGTCTGCGGCCGGGGTTGAATTTGATCGCCGAAACCGGGGGCAAGAATGCGACGATCGTCACCGCCCTGTCGGATCGCGATTTGGCCATCAAGCACATCTTGCACAGTGCGTTCAGCCACACGGGCCAAAAGTGCAGCGCGACTTCGTTGCTTCTTCTCCAGCACGAACTCTACGAAGACGAATCGTTCCGCGAATCGCTCGCCGACGCCGCGCGATCACTTCGTGTCGGTTCCGTTTGGGATTTGCGGTCAAAGGTCGGGCCTTTGATCAAACCGCCGACGGGTGTCCTCGAACAAGGTCTCAAAGAACTGGAGCCGGATGAGGAGTGGCTGGTCATGCCACGTCCCGCCGCCGAGAATGCCCAACTCTACAGCCCGGGAATCAAATGGAACGTTCGCCCCGGAAGCTTCACCCACCGTACCGAATTGTTTGGTCCGGTCCTTGGCGCGATGCGGTTCGGCCGGCTCGAAGAGGCCATCGGGATTGTTAACGAAACGGGCTACGGACTCACGAGCGGATTAGAAAGCCTCGATGATCGTGAGCAACAGCTTTGGAAAGACAACATCCGCGCGGGCAACCTTTACATCAATCGACCGACCACCGGGGCCATTGTTCTTCGACAACCCTTTGGCGGCTTGGGCAGCAGCGGTTACGGGCCCGGCGCGAAAGCCGGAGGTCCCCATTACGTGACGCCGTTGATGCGGGCACAGAGCGATTCGCTTGATGTGCACGCATTCGCGAAGGAAGTCTCTTTACGACGTGAATCGATGCTCGACCAAGCACACGATCATGTCAACCTAATCGGACAATCCAACGAACGCCGTTACGTCCCGCTCCGCCATCTGTGTGTTCGACTCCGTGGTGACGAGCCACACGACGCGATCCGCATCTCGCTTCACGCGGCGGCGGCGGCGGGCTGTCACGTTACCTATTCGATGAGCACGCACGACGAACCCCTGATCGCGCTGCTCGAAGAGTCCTTTGACCGTCTCTCCGCCGAGACCTCCAACGCGTGGCGGCCGGAATGGATCGAGGAGAGCGACGAAGCGTTGGCGGCTTCGATCGCAGACGGACGCCTTGATCGACTTCGAGTCTTTGGTTCAGTCGACTCACTCGGGCGTGTCGTGGTGGACGCCGCCCGAAACGCCTTCCTCACTCTTCTCGCCGAACCGGTCGTCCAAGACGCCGAGATCGAGTTGCTACGCTACTTGAACGAGCAATCGGTCTCTCATGATTACCACCGCTACGGCAATCTAGGTCGCCGGCGGGTGGGATCCGTTCCATCAGACACGTCGTCTTCGCACGACCAAACCGACTGACATTAATCCGAAGACGGCGAGGCTTGAAGGTTCGGGAACCGCCGCGACGGCGGAACCGAACGCTTGAACTTCGCCCAGCGAGAAGAGGTTGTCACCGGAAACGCCATAGCCGCGGAGGAATCGAGCGTTGACGGACGCAAAGTCCATTCCCGCGACGTACTCCGCGTCGCCCGCGATGGACGTCATCGTGTCCATCCCGAACGCAGGCACGTCACCGAAGCTGGCGTCAACGGTCACGAGGCTCGTCCAATTAACGCCATCGAGAGAGTAATCGAACTGGTAGGTGTCATTCAAATCGGCCGAGATGGTCAAGTCGTCGATCACATGTTCCGCACCCAAATCAAACTCAAACACAACCCCTGAGGGTCCGGTTTGGCCGGTCCACCAAACATTCGGTGCGGTATTCCAAGCCGTCATCTCCGCAGGAATGAATCCATCGTGCAAGAGTCCGACGGAGTTATTGAACGAGCCGGACCCTGTCACGGAGACCGGATTGATCAAGCTGGCGGCGGCCGGTCGCGAAGCGACGCAGAGGCAAAAGGCGACCGCGAGACAAAGGAATTTCTTTCGAGCCATGATTCATTGTTGTGAAGGTAAAACTGGCGCGCAGACTTCGTGTGCTACACGTCCTTCCCCCGACGCGCCGGAACCCTACGGCGAGAAATCGGCTCGGGCAAGCAAAATGCGACGGCAATCCCTCACAATGACAGACCAATCTCTAGGGGGGATTTTGGATTCGTTCATGGATTCGTTCAGCCAATTCAGCCACCACCTGATCTTCGTCGCTCCGCAGTTTGTCGATGATGGTGAGCGCGTTGGCATCGGCAATCTCTAACGCCAAACGCATCGCCCTCCGCCGCGTCGATCGCTGCGCCGAATCAGCTTCCGAATGGCGGACGTATGCCAGCAGCGGGATGGCCCCCGAGCCGCCGAGCGCGCGTATCTGTAACTCGTTGAAGTGTCGCGCCTTGGTGTATCCCACCGGGGCAAGTAACCAAGTCACACTTTGGCTCAGTTCCGCATGGTCGTCGCCCGGAAGTGCAAGCAACGGCAACTGCCACGCTTTTGCGGCCGCGACCAAATGCTCGTTACTTTCGACGTTTTGCTCTTCCCCGATCTGCAGCGTTTCACCGGGGCTGAGATCCCAGGCACACGCGTCCGACGCCGCGGTGACCGTCTCGTTGCCCGCAGAAGTTGAAGTGCACGAGACCGATTCCGACTCGGCGGCGTAGTGGGACTCCGACCGACTCGGGCACACAAACGTGACGATCTGATTCTGGGTATTCATCGGCAACTGAACGAGCAATGGTTGATCCGAGGGCGCTTCGCACCACATTCGACCCTTGAGCAGCATCACTTCGTCGGCTTGCTTCCAGATTAGCTCAGCGTCTTCATCCAAGCGCACCTTTCCATTGTCGAGCGTTTGGAACTCGCAGCGCGCCTCGGCTAGAGTTCGCAGACGCGAGCCGGGCTCCAGGGTCGGCGCTGTTTCCGTTCCCCACTCGATCCAAGTGTCGGCGTCCGAGTTATAGACTTCGACCGGTCCGGTGGCGTGAACGAGCGTTGCATCCAACTCGATCGACTCGGATGCCGAGTCCACCGCATCGGCGGTCTCGTCCGTCTTGAACGGAATCAGCGTGACTGCGAACAACAAGATCGCCGCGAGTCCGACGACCGAGATAGCCACTCTCCAGTTCACCCACGTCACGGTGGTTGGGACCGGCTGTTGATCGGTCGAATCCGGAGACTCCAATACAAGCGCATCGCGTAGTTGCTGGTCGAGTTTGCGCATCAAGGACCATTCTTGGCCGCAAGCGTCGCAAGACTCGATGTGATCACGCAGGTCGCTCGCCGTCTGGGCGTCAAGTTCGCCGTCGAGCAGAGCGCTCAATTGCGAGCGTGCTTCGTCGCAGCGTGTCATGTGGCACCCTCCGACGTCAGAAGCCTTCGCTTTAGCTGTTGCCTCGCGCGGCTGAGTCGATCATTGACGGTGGATCGAGCGACACCAAGCCAGGCAGCCATCTCGTCGTAACTCATGTCCTGGTAGTAGTAGAGCAAGAGAGCCTCTCGCAAGTCATCAGGTAGCTCCGCGATCAACGCAGCCAGTTGTTCGCGCTCCTCCGAAGACTCCGAAGACGCTACCACGGGAAACAGGTCGATTGGCTCGGTTTTTCGTCGGCAGTTGCGCCGAATGAGGTCCACGCAGACGTGCTGTGCAATCGCCCGCAGCCAACCGCCGAGCGCCGATGGGTTTCGGACTTCATCAAGACGGGGCAAGGCCCGCGAAAACGTCTCTTGTGTCGCGTCCTCGGCATCCACCCGCGAAATCAGTTTTGCCTGGCAGAGCGCGTAAATCTTTCGATACCAGCACTGGATATCCAGCTGGCATCGCGAAGACTCCGATTCGAGTTTGGATGACTCCGCCTCCAAGGTTCCAATTGCCTTCGAACCGACGACGGAGCCGTCAACGAATTCTGACTGACTCAAAACCGCGCGTACTGTTTGTGATCCGTCCGCCACATGCAAAGCGTACGGGCTCACTTGAACGTGAACTTCAGACCCAAACGATGGCGTTCCAATTCGGATTGACCATCTGCGTCCATACGTGGCGTCCACGCTTTTGGATCAATCACGCCGGGTCTCACTCCCTGTGTCGATGGAGCAGCCGGATCCGACCGGCGAAATGCAAAAAGAAACTGCAAAAAGCGAAAGTGATCGGTTTTAGCCGGTCACTTTCCCGACCGCGGACGACGGCATTCACGGTTTCTGCTTCATCGACCCGAATGGAAAGCAAAATGAGACACACTCGAATCATCAAATCCCTGTGCGCCACGATCACGGCACTTGGCCTCGTGTACCTGACCACGTCCCTTTTGGGCACGCAACGCGTTGAGGCGGATGCAACGGTCTCGCCGCCCGACACACCGCAAACGCTCGACGACAGTCTCGTCGTCCATGAATGGGGAACGTTCACCACGTTTTCAGGATCGGACGGCGTCTACCTGGACTACCGGCCTTTGGCGTCGGATCACAGTGACTTACCCACCTTTGTCCTCGACCGCCTAAGCACTACCGAAGGACTGCCTGTGTTCGTCAAGAAACGCGTCAAGGCGCGCGTTCGCATGGAAACACCCGTCACCTACTTCTACACCGATGAACCGCGAAGCGTAAACGTCCGCGTGGATTTTCCAAAAGGCATGCTGACGGAATACTACCCACCGGTGAAAGAAATGCAGCCGCCGCTGGACCGAAAGGCCGCATTCGGCGAAGGTGAACTGATTGGCGATTCCAGCCTCGACTGGGGAACCATCGATCTGATCCCCACCGATTCGATCATCTCCAGTTCCATCGACGAACCACTCCGTTCGCGACTCGCCGAGGCGTTCACCAGCCGCGTTCTGCCCCAGGGCGGCGCGATGCAACACTACGGGCACGCCCGCGACACTGACTCGGCGTTGGTTTACGTTCGGCAAGAGCGCGACGAAAAATCGTTCAACTTCTGGAATCAAGCTCCGCCATCGGCGCACTTCGAAAAGTTTCTTTTTTACCGCGGTGTGGGCAAATTTGAGCTGCCCGTTGCGGTTCAATACGACGCCGACTCACCAAGATTCATCAATCGCGGTCAAGACAGTATCCGCTCCATCATCCTGCTCGAGGTTCGCGACGGAAAAATGCGGATGAACGTGGTCGATGAAGTTGCCTCGGGTTCTTCGCAGACCTTCAGCGATCTTCGGCCCGTTTCCGAGCAGGGGCTCGCCGACACCTTGATTCAACGATTGGTCGCCGAGGGATTGTACGAGAAAGAGGCTCGTTCCATGGTCAACACCTGGAAATCGTCCTGGTTCACCGAAGAAGGGCGGCGAGTCCTCTATATGGTCCCCGGAAAGATCACCGAAGAGTTGTTGCCGCTGCACGTGGAGCCCGCGCCCAACGAAATGCTGCGAGTTCTGGTGGGCCGAATGGAGCTGATGTCGCCGGGCGATGAGCAAGCTCTATTGACGCAAGTCCGCGAAAGCGTCGATCAACGAGCCCTCCATCGCGGTAACCCCGAAAGCGCGAAACAGCCCTATGCGATCCCGGCGGGGATAGCGTCCTACGGCAGAATGGCCGAACCCGCGCTGGCTCGCATCGCGACGATCGCGAAAGAACAGACCGTTCGCCGGGAGGCTCGATGGTTGATCGCTCGGCTTCAGCAGGATTGAACCGCGGCTTCAGAAGCCGCCACTACCAAAGAACCTCTCCGCTGATGGAAAGGGCTGGCTACCATCAAAAAAAGGCTGACGCGCGTCGCGCATCAGCCTTTTCGATGAGTCATCCGAACTAACCGGCTTGTACCAAGTCTTGCCGGCGGAGACCTTCGATGTACTCGCTCGCGATGTTCATGACCTCGCGGTTGTAGAACGTGTCACGATAGGCTTCACGCTGGTCCTGTTGACTGAGTTCCTCTTCTTCCTCTTCCTTTTGCGCGTCAAGCTCGGCGCGGCGCTCGAAGAACGCCGTCTCATTGAGGGGCACCGTGTCTTCTTCCTTTTGCTTGACGAACAGTTCCACACGCCGTATCAGGTCAACGAATTCATCGTCCTTCTTGACGCGTGTGTCGGAACTCTGACGAAGCTGAGTGAGCAAGTTCGGCGGAACGAGCTTGTAAACAGCGTGGCGAGCGGGATTGATCTCATCGGTCTCAAGCGCGTACTTCAAATCGCCCTCGGCGACATCCATCTTTTGAGTCAAGCTTGGCAACACGACATCTGCCGCGACACCGCTCCGCTGCGTGCTCTTCCCGTCGGGGAGATAGAACTGCTGGAGGGTAACCTTCAAGGCTCCGTAATTGGCACGTTGGGTGAAGAATAGTTTCTCACCGAGGTCCATCAGCGTTTGGACCGTTCCCTTACCGTGCGTCGCGGGGTCACCGACGATGATGCCTCGGTTGTAGTCCTTGATCGCGCCGGCAAAGATCTCACTCGCACTCGCGCTGAACTTGCTGGTCATCACCACCAAGGGTCCGCTCCACACGGTACCGCTTTCCTCATCGTTGTACTGCTGCACCTCGCCGTTGGAATCTTTGACCTGAACGACGGGGCCACGGTCGATGAACAACCCGGTCAGGTTAATCGCTTCGGTCAAGCTACCACCACCGTTGCGGCTCAAGTCGACGACGACGCCATCCACTTTTTTCTCACGGAATTCGTAGAGGATGCGGCGAACATCGCGCGTACTACTGCGGAAATCCGCGCGTTGCTCGCGGGCCGCTTGCATGTCCATGTAAAAGCTCGGCAGGTTGATAAAGCCGATGCGGTACGTGGAACCATCTGCCATCTTGTGATCAATGACTTTGCCTTTCGCCGCGGACTGTTCCAGTTCGACCTTGGCACGTGTGATTTGATAGACCTCCATGGCACCGCTACCGCCCGCTTTGACGCCGAGACGGACGACGGTTCCGGCATTGCCTCGGATCATTCCGACGACGTCTTGCAAAGGCATTTCGACGATGTCGACCATGTCACCTGCTTCACCCTGACCGACTTGGACAATCACATCGTCCGGTTTGAGTCGTCCGTCTTTCGCGGCCGCTCCGCCGGGGATGACATTCATGACGACGGTGTTGCCGTCTTTTTCGCGGAGTGCCGCACCGATCCCTTGGAGCCGCAGCCCCATACTGATGTTGAAGTCTTCGAGCGTCGAAGGTGCCATATACGTCGAGTGCGGATCGAACGCGCTGGTGACACTGGTTAGAAACGCCTCCAGCAAGTCGTCATTGTCAAAGCTCTTGTAGCGTCGGGCTAATCGCTTGTAGCGACGACGCAACAGATCGCGAGCCTCCTCGGCGGTCTTGTCGTCATCACGCAGGTCAAGCAATGCATACTTGATCTGTCGACGCCAGCGGTCGCGAGCTTCGTCCTCGTCCTTGATGTAAGTCATCGACTCGGGATCGATGGTCAGAAACTCTTCCTTCTCGAAATCAAAGTCGGTGTCGAGAAGGTCGAGCGCCAGCTGCATCCGCTGGTCCACACGCTGCGTGAATCGGCCGAAGATCTGGTAGGCCAATTCAAGCCGACCTTGGCGGACCATGTCGTCAATCTTGTCTTTGTAGACCCCGAATTGATCGACGTCCGTCTGGGTGAAGTACAGCTTCAGCGGGTCGAATCGTTCCAAGTACAGGTTCAACGCCCGACGACTGATCTCATCCGATAGACCACCGGTGGAAATGTGGTACTTCGGCATCAGCGATGCGATCAACTTCGCGATCCGCTTGTCCTGCGAGGTTGGCCGAGGCGGTTCTGGGTTAACGACCTCTGCCGCCGGAGCCGCGGGGTCCGCCAGCGGGGCCTGAGCTTGAACGGAGCTGATCGTGAGCGCCACCGCCATGGAGGTGAGTGCCAGCCATCGGATTCGCATATTGTTTACCCAGGGATCAAGGATGTAATTGCTACTCGTTGATGACGTGAACGTCATTGGACGCTCGGATCCGCCATTATTCTCCGCCTCAGACCGTACGACAGTCTAGATTCTAGTCGAGTTCGAACAGTCGGGGTCATCTTGCAATGGTAGGGAACCGCCAAAGACGCAGCAATGTTGGTTTTGCCGCCCGAAATGCTCAAACGTCCGCACACGCTGATCTTATTGTCGTCATGTGCCCGGCCGCTTCCCAAGCCAAAAGTGAGGACGGACGCGGAGCTACCGGATCCCCGCCAGCATCAAAACCGCAAGACCCGTTGTCGCGACACACGTGCCTGAAGAATGGCGAAATGTCCGAAGATCCCCCCGGGAAGCCTCACTTTCGGCTCGGCAGCCAGACACAAAGCCACGACACGGCAGCGTTATTCCGTCGCGTCGATCGGCTTTCCGCCGCCCGTCGGGTTATCGACGGTCGCCAGCTCGACAGCCAATTCCACGCGTTCGCCGTCGCGTCGGACCACGATCGGTTGCCGAGAACCGATGGGTTTCCGCTCGATTGCTTGCTGAAAGGTCACCGAGTCTCGCACCTCTCGCCCGTCGAATTCGACAATCACGTCTTCGGCGATCAAGCCGGCCTGGTCGGCGACAGAGCCTTTGATGACCTCATAAACCAAGACCCCGGAGTACGGCGGTTCGTCAAACAACTTCGCGATCCGCGGCTTGAGGTCTGCCAGCGTCGCGCCGATGGCGGCCCGCCGCACCTCGCCGTGTTGATCGAGTTCGCTCGCGATCCAACGGGCCTGATTGATCGGGATCGCGAATCCGACACCCTGGTAAAAACCGGTTCGCGTCGCGATAGCGGTACTGATGCCGACCACACTTCCGCCGAGATCGATCAAGGCACCGCCCGAGTTGCCGGGATTAATCGCCGCGTCGGTTTGCAACATATTGCTGCGGGGCACGGTGTCGAGCTCGCGATTCTTGGCGCTGATGATCCCCGCGCTGACGGTCGCTTCGAGTTTGAAGGGGCTCCCGATGGCGAGAACCCAGTCGCCGATTTCCAATTCATCGGAGTCTCCGACGGAGATCGGCTGCAACGGCTCGTCGGTTTTCACCCGCACCATCGCGACGTCACTGTCAGGGTCTCCGCGAAATAGCTCGGCTTCGAGTTTCGTCTCATCATGCAACTGGACGACGACACGTTTTGCCCGCGCAATGACGTGATTGTTGGTGATGATAAGGCCATCCGCAGAAAGAATCACGCCCGAGCCGAGTCCAGTGGGGCGGTCCGGAGGAGTCTGAGGCGGCGGCGACTGGGGTCGGAGCAGCGGCAGTTCGTTATCGGACTCTTCGGAGCCCTGCGTCGGAGAGGTATTCTGGCCATATGTCAAAAGGGTGACGACTGAAGGCGTGGCTCGCTTTGCGGCCATTCGAAACGCCAGCGACAAAGCCCGCGGGCCCGCCTGAATCGCTTGAATGACGTCTGGATTTGTGGCGGCCGGTTCGCTGACCGCTCCTGAGGTGGAACTCTCACCAGCCGTAGTCGACGGGTCGGGCCCGGTCGATTGTTGAGGCGTTGTCGCCTCACCGGATGCGGCGGCGGCGGAATCGTCCGCTTCGCCAGCGCCGACTCCAAAGCAAAATGCCATCGTCGTGAAGAACGAAAACAGGATGGCGACGATCAAACGGTAGGTAGTCATGGGATGTCCTGTGGTCCCCAAAATCAAATCCTTGGCTTATTCTCCCAGTCGAACTCCACTATAGCGTCCACGCAATCCCACGGTCATCCAGATGCTGACCGCCGATCTACTCGCCAAGAAACGCGACGGCGGGGAACTGAGCGAGGCGGAAATCCGTTTTTTAATCGACGGTTTCTGCGCCGGCTCGGTCACCGACTACCAAATGTCCGCTTTCGCGATGGCGGTGTGCCTTCGAGGCATGAGCGTAACGGAGACATCGGTGCTGACGCGCGCGATGCTCGAAAGTGGCAGCGTCATGGATCGCACGTCGTCCGGCGAGACACCTCGCGTAGACAAACACAGTACCGGAGGTCTCGGCGATAAAGTTTCGCTGATCCTGGCACCGCTGCTGGCTGCCTGCGGTGTTCACGTCCCGATGATCAGCGGTCGCGGACTCGGGTTGACCGGCGGGACGCTGGACAAGCTCGAGGCCATCCCCGGATTCCGGTGCGACCTCGACGCTCAAACGCGCGATCGACAACTCAAACAGGTAGGCGCCTTCATCGTCGGTGCCGACGAACAGATCGCGCCCGCCGACCGTCGCCTGTATGCGCTTCGAGATGTCACGGCGACGGTCGAATCGGTCGCGCTCATTACGGCCAGTATCTTGAGCAAGAAGCTCGCCGCGAACCTGGACGCCCTGGTGATGGACGTCAAGGCGGGGGAGGGAGCATTCATGAAGACCCTCGCGGATGCTCGGACACTTGCCGAATCGATCACCCAAACCGGCACGTCATCAGGATTACACACCAGCGCGCTGATCACTGAGATGGATCAGCCGCTTGGCAGGGCTGTGGGGAACGCGAACGAAGTCAACGAGTCTTTGGCAATCCTTCGTGGAGAGCTTCGAGACGATGCGGGCGTCGAACGGGTGCGAACGTTGACCATCGAATTGTGCGCGTTACCCTTGGTCCAGGTCGGTCTCGCGTGCGATCTGGCGCAAGCAAAACAAGCCTTGGCGCAGGCACTCGACAGTGGGGCCGCGATGGAGCGATTTGAAGCGATGATCGCTGCCCAGGGCGGCCGACTCAACGGAGATCTCCCCGTCGCCGATGCACATCCGATCGTGGCGCCGCGTGATGGCTACATCGCCCGAATTGATTGCCGACTCGTCGGCAAGACCGTCGTCTCGCTTGGCGGAGGACGGAGGAAAATGGGCGACCCGATCGACCCCGCAGTGGGGATTCAAATGCATGTCCAGATCGGAGATGCCGTCCGCAAAGGACAGCCGATTTTGAGTCTGCTTTGCCACGAGACAGCTCGCAGCGAGTATGCTGACGCGGTGGGGCAGGTGGCGACGATCTCGGAGGATCCGGTGAACCCGCCGGCACTGATTCACCCAGGGACGTAGCGCTTTTCGGGTCACGTGCGATGCGCGTCGCGCGCGACCGATGCATCTCTTCAATCGCTCCTCATGACCGAACTGAAAACCAAAGACATCGAGCGTCTGATTCGCGCGGCCGAAGAAGCACGCGACCAAGCCTACGCTCCGCACAGCCACTTTTATGTCGGCGCCGCCTTGTTGATGACCGATGGCCAAATCGTGACCGGATGCAACGTCGAGAATGCGAGCTATTCGCTTTCGATCTGCGCCGAACGAGTCGCCACCGCTTCGGCCGTCGCCAATGGACATCGAAACTTCTTGGGGATCGCCATCGCAAGCGTCGGCGGCGTTTCGCCATGTGGGGCGTGCCGGCAGTTCCTCTCCGAGTTTGGAACCGAATTACAAGTCGTCACGACCGATGTGCTCTCCGGGGCTCGCCAGATGCGTCGGCTCGCGCAGTTATTGCCCGACGCGTTCGATGCCTCGCGACTACCGGTCAACTAACTCGACATCGCCTGTTGAGCGGGAGACTCCGCTGACTCGCATGGGTCTCACGCGCGCAGCGTTTGAGTCCTGAGTCTTGAGTGATGGGTCGACTATCAGGCGGCTTGCTTTGCGCCAGCGCGATAGAAGGAATCGATCGTTCGCACGACATGTGCCTGCTCCTCCTCGGTCAGCGTCGGGAAGATCGGCAGATTCAAGATCTCCGCGCTCGCGCGTTCTGTCGCGGGCAACGAGTCGGCATCGACCGCCAGGAACTCAAAACACTGCTGGCGGTGCATCGGGACCGGATAGTAGATCTCGCTTCCGATTCCGTGATCGGCGAGATGGGTGCGAAGTGCATCGCGACGCCCTTCGCCGACGCGAATCCCGAACTGATTCCAGACGTGGTACGCGTTTGGATCCTCGCTCGGTAAAGTCACCTGCTCGGTTGTCACCAGTCCCGCCTCGTCGAGTAAAACCTTGTAGCGGCCGGCGATCTTGGTACGAGATTGAATCACCTCCGCCAGGTGCCGTAGCTTGATCCGAAGAACGGCGGCTTGAAACGTGTCGAGACGGCTGTTGATTCCGACCACTTGGTGATAGTACCGCGGCCGCATGCCGTGGCCAGCCATCAAACGCAGTCGGTCCGCCATCGCTTCGTCACCGCTGGTCAGCATCCCGCCGTCACCCATCCCACCAAGGTTCTTGGTCGGATAAAAGCTAAAGCAACCCGCGAGCCCCCAACTGCCGGCGGGTCGCGAATGATAGGCGGCACCAATGGCTTGTGCGGCGTCCTCGATCACCGGCAAGTCGTGCTCGCTTGCGATCTGGCAAATCCGATCGATCTGCGCGCACTGACCGAAAAGATGAACCGGGATAATCGCTCGCGTGTTGGGCGTGATCGCGGCCGAGAGGCACTGCGGATCCAAGTTGAAGGTGTCGGGGCAAATGTCGACGAAGACGGGCGTCGCACCGACCCGCGTGATGCAGCTCACTGACGCAAAGAATGTAAAGCTGGGAACGATCACCTCGTCCCCCGGTCCGATGTCCAACGCCATCATGGAGAGCAACAGGGCGTCACTCCCAGACGCGCAACTCACCGCGTGCTTGACCTGGCAGGTCTCCGCGATTTCCGATTCGAAGTCCTTCACGTCAGGCCCGAATAGATAGCGACCGCTGTCGATCACTTCGGCGATCGCTTCTAAAAACTCCTCTCGCAGAGGGGCATTTTCTCGGTTGATATCGAGCAGCGGGACATTGGGTGTGGCCGACATAAAAATCCTTCCTTCGTTGACGGGCCTTTCACAGCGGCGAGGCATCCTGCCTCTCGCGGTTTCGCGGGAGCTTACGTGGGTGATTAGCGGACCAAGAATCGGCCGTCAAGAGACATGACAATCGCTCAGCGCCTGTCGGTTTTCGCGTGCGAAATGCGCTAATCCAAATAACCGCGAAATGTGCGGTCATCAAAAGCGCAACACGCTTTCATTCGTAAGTATCGGAGACTGAACAAAACCTCTTCATTTTCTCCACTCTCCCATTTTCCAACCAACGGTCGGACTATAGTCCTGAAAACCGGGCAAATCTGATGTTGCAGGACGGGGTGACTTGTTGCCGAGACTCGCATTTAACGGCTGCGTGATCACTGTTTCCAGTCACTCCCTCCCGCGACATTGAACCACAGGTTGGACGCTCAATGGCGAAGCCCGTTAGAGGGATTTCGCACCGGGCCTGAACGAGTGGCTGCGTCCAAACGGGCGGTATACCTGAGCGTGCTTCGCACCGCTCAAACGCGGATCGAGGAGCTACCGAACGAGCAGCAGCAGATCGGCCATTTCGACGGGGCTCGCGCCGGCAGCGAGTTCCCCCAGCTGAGTCCCACCGGACAACGGCACGAACATCTGATCACCGAGTTCGTCGCGCCAGAGGTCGAACGTTTCGTCGCTCTCGCCGACAACATTCCAGTAGCTCGCCTGCTTTGGATCGAGCAACACCGACTCGACCGATCGCAAGAGCGGCCCTTCGTTGATCAAGGTGAAGCGGACGCCGGAGATCCCGTCGCGATCGGAAACCAACTCGTTCACCAATCGATCGAGCTTCTCAATCGGGGCGCGAAGCAACAAGACCTGTTCCTTCTTATCATCGACCGGGGGCTCTTTCCTGGCGGCTCGCGTGTTGGCGATCGCGAGGACCAAGGGCTCCTCGATCGTTTGCTCCTCGCCCGAGAAGATCTCGACCGATTCCATCGCCAAATCAACCGCGCCTTCTTCTCGGCCCAGATCGGTCTGCCGAACATCGATCATCAGAAGCAGCTTCAGCGATCGATTTGACTTCGAAGCCACCATTCCGGTCGCGGGCCGCGATTCCAATCCCGGTACCACGTTCGGGTCCGGCTTGGATTCGGTCGTTGAGCCACAGCCGGTCGGTCCATCGATCGACGCGACCGCAGGTCCGATGGTCGACCGTGTCGCTGAGAATTCGACCGAATC
>JBCBLJ010001119.1:0-2019 GCA_038520195.1 Planctomycetota bacterium | reverse complement strand
GGCTATTAAAGGTGAATATATCCCATTCCGGCCGTATTTGAACAAGCGTACTGCACACCGCAACTCTCCTGCACGTCGCAACTCCCCCGCATGCCGCAACTCCCCCGGACGCCGCGATTCCCCTGCACGCCGCTCAATTCCCAACGTCGCAACGTGGCATCGAAACCGCCCGAGAAGAGCGAGTCTTTGTCCGACGCCAGTGCCGCGATCGTCCCCGTATGCCCGTTGAGTTCTTCGATCACGCGTCCGAGCTGGAGATTGATGATTCGAATCTTGTTGTCGCTTCCGGCGACGGCCAAGTAGTCGCGATCGAGAACCGTCACCGAAAACAGCTTTCCGCCGGTGACTTGAATCCGTCGGACCTCGCTTTGCGATTGAGTGTCGAACAAAACCACGTTGCCGTCTTCGCCGACACTGACGAGCAAATTTGAATCACGAACGAATTCCAGTGCCTGAACGCGGCCGTAGTGAATTCGAAAGTACGTGACGTCGCCCGAGTCTCGGTCGAATAAATGCAAGTCACCGTTGCGACCAGCCACCGCAAGAAACTTTCCGTCATCCCGATAGGCCACCGCACGCAAGTCCGAGCAGTCGCACGCCAAGCGAGGAGACTCGCCGGCCTGATTACGTCCGATGAGGTAGACCTCGCGCGAGAACCCGACCGCTGCCATCTCGTCGCCGTCGGGCGAGAAACGAACACACGCCAGTACCGGGGTGCCGGTCATCTTTTGCTGGACTTCGAAGTCCCGATCACGGGCCCACAAAATGAGTTGACCGTCGTTACCCGCCGAGACGAGTCGCTTTCCCGTTGAATCGAAGCGAAGTGTGCGGATCAAGTCTTCGTGGCCGCGCAGGGTTTTGACGACTCGAAGCGGTCCGTCGGCAGCAAGGATTCGAATGGCGTGATCGTCGCCGGCGACCGCGACAAAGTCACCTCGCGGATCGGCGGCGATCGCACGAATGATCGCGCGATCAAAATCCGCGCTAATCGGCGTGAGCTCCAACCGTTGGTTGGCGATGGGGCGCACAACGCGCTGGACCGCGGCGCGTGTCGCGACCGATGTCGGCTCATCGGCCATCGTTGAGCCGCCGGCGATGACGCCGCTGAGGCTGATTGCGAGCGCGGATCGCCGCGACAGACTGACCGTCGGCTGAGTCGAAATAGAAGTCGTCCACCGGAACATGTGGTTCTCCCCCAATGGGAACGTGACTTTGAAGCGACGTGAAACTGCTGGGTTTCACGGACGCGCGGTCGATTCCACTTCTGTTTATCGGCCGTGGTGGCTGTCCCTCATGATTGGATCGACCGGATTTCTTTGGGGGATCGGCGACTTCGGCATCACGCATCAAGTCTCACCAAGCCGGAATGGAGTGGTGATCCGGCGAGGGTCGCGATTTGCTTTAATTCGTTCGGTGAACCCGAATGGAGAGGCCCTGGGCGCGAGCGGGCGGCGATCGGCTGTGAAACTGACCTTGACGCAAATTCGTGGTCTCGTGAAACTCGCAGGCTCTCGCGAGCGAAACACCTCTCGGCGGGCTCTCAAAGGAAGCCGTCGGATTTGTTACGCTGCAATGGAGTGCGTGTGATCGAAATTTGCTCGAGTGGCTTTGGAAGCCCTGTGTGACCGTCGCGGTCACACACGAGTCGACCGATCCGGATGGTTTCGCCCGACCTGCGCGAACGTTGTTGTTCGTGTGGTCAAGCCTCGAGAGTGGCATTGTCCAATCTGATGGACTTCGATCTTAAAGATCGTGTGCGCCAGGCCGTCGACCTTGTCGATGTCATCGGTGCATCCTTGACACTCGTCCCCAAAGGACGCTTGCTCGCCGCTCGCTGCCCGTGGCACGACGACCGCTCTCCTTCTTTGTCGGTGAACCGAGAGCGGCAAACGTGGAAGTGTTGGGTCTGCGACATCGGTGGTGATGTCTTCAGCTTTGTGATGCGTCGCGAAGGCGTCGACTTTCCCTCCGCCCTGCGGATGCTGGCCGATCAAGCCGGGATCGAGTACCGGACGGGGC
>JBCBLJ010000909.1:0-3184 GCA_038520195.1 Planctomycetota bacterium | reverse complement strand
CAGTTGCCCGTTGGGTCGCACGCTATGGCAGTTCCGGTTTCGCCGAGATCGAACGTTTGAATCTCATGGCCGTCTGCGGCGTCGACGATCACGAGTTTCGCACCGCATAGAGCCGCGAGTGAGTTCTCGTCGAGTGAGAGGAGCTTGCGAGCGGGCGTCCCAAGCGGGTGTTTGAGCGTCTCGACTTTTTTGGCGGAACTCGCGAGTCGGTAGAGGCGACCGTCGTCACCGCCAATCCAGGCCGACTGATTGCGCGTCGGCATCGACTGGTCGGGTTGCCAACGCGTGGTCGTGGCCAAGCAAGGCCCGCCACACGGAAAGTCGATCGACTCAAGTTCCAGTTTTTCGGGATCAATGCGGTAGAGGGCGGTCGATTGGCCGTCCGGATGGACGGTCGTCATCACCAGCTTGTTCGCCAGCGGGACGATCGCCCGAAGGTCGCCTCGGTACGTCAGGTTCTTGGTGGTGACTGCCATGGGACTAGGTCGTTAGTTCCGGGTAGTGATGACGCAGCCGAGTGACGGCGAGGAGGCAGGCGTCGTGTTCGCTCTTGCCACGCGATCCCATGAACTCGCTGAGTAGCGGGAAAACGGCTGGAGCGAACTCGGCGTCTTCGAGTGCGATGTCGCGCAGGGTTTGCACCAAGTTGAGCTTGGCCATGCGCGCCGACGGCGGTTTCAGTTTGACGATCGAATCGGCGGCGGACCTGTCGGTTTTGGGGGGACGGCCCGGCGGTACGGTGAACAGGATGCGGCGCAGCAGTGATTCGAGCGCCTCGAATTCGGCTGGCAATTTGTCGGGACGTTGCGGCGGTCCGGGACCGACATCGATTGTCTGTTTGCGCTTTTTGATGGATGACTTTGGTGGCGGTGTGGGTTCCCAGTGACCGGTGATGCCGCGCTCGCGATACAATTGCCAAAACGTTCGAATGGCGAAGGTGCGGATGTTGCTGTCGGGACTTTCGGTGAGTCGAAACAGTTCATCGGGAACGCGGAGTCGCGGATGCATGTCAATCAGCTTCATGCCTAGCCGTCGGGTTTCGGCGTTGCGAGATTCGCAGAAGCTGTACGCCGCATCGGGCGTCAGGATCGTGGGGTCGATCCGATAGCGGCGATGCTCAGGTGAGTCTTCGCAAGTCATCGCGGTGGCGACAAAGTCTCGTACTTCCGATGCATGGGCATCACACATGTCGACGATGCCTTCGATGGGTGGCGCCCAATCGGCGAATTCCCAGCGTGCGAATTCCAATGCGAACTCGCGGAGCGGTCGTCTTCGATCATGGAACAACGGCAGGAACCGATCGAAGGTCATGAACTCCGCCGGCATCTCTGCGCCCGGATCGACGGGGCGATCGGTTTCGGCGAGGCAGATTTCGTTGTGGTGATGCCGGATGTAAGTGCGTGCGAATCGTGCGAGCGGTTCATCGGGTGACTCGGCATCACACATCATCGACCACAATCGTTCGCAGCCGGCGAGCACTGTGTCGGCTGAGAACTCTCGCTGTTCGCCGGCAAGCATTTGCAGGAACGCGGTCTCCGACATGATTCGAATCTCGGCGCCCTGTTCATTGAGCGACTCGGCTTTGGTCTGTTTGCTGCCCTTCCGACCTTGCCCGTAGAGCGGTGATCCTTCGTCGCCGATGATCAGGTAGTCGAGCTTCTTGGTCACCGAGTTCGAGTTCGCGCCGCCGGCGGTGGTGACTTTGCCTTGCGCTTCGCCGCGGGTCATGGTGGCGAGTTTGCCGGTGAAGACAAACGCTGCGCCGCCGAGGTCGACATTGATTTCACTGTCGTCGGATGTGTCTTTTGATTCTTCAGTCTGTTCGTTGCCGGGCGCAAAGTCGGCGGGTAAAAACGATTTGGTCAGCGTCTCGACGGCGAAGTCGTGGTAGAGCGGTTCAGAACGCTGAACCAAAGTGAGCAACCATTCAAAACCGAGGTCGTCTGGCAAGAACTGGCGAACATCTTTGAGCCAACTCAGGATGTTGGTCGCGAGCTCTTCGTCGAAGTTGAGTCGGTACTTGCCCCACTCCGTTTGCTTCAACGACTCGATGAGGGGACTCGATTCGTAGCTTGGTCGAAAGGCGATGGTCTTGAGGAACTCAGCATCAAGAGCGGCCGCTTTCAGTTTGCCTTCGCGGACCCATCGCTGCATGTCGCTTCGACTGTTGACATTGATCAGCAGTCGCTGGAGCGATTCGGTCGGTATCTCCGCGAGATCGAATTCGGCGAGCTCCTTGCAGCAAAGACGGGCGACATCCCAATCGGGGTCGGTGTCGAGGACGTCGGCGAAAAAGCTCCAGCCAAGTTTGTCGCGGGAGTGAAGCTTCAGCAAACTGGATTCGACGAACTGAGTCGCTCGGTAGTCGCCATCGGCGAGAAGTGAGCTGAACCACTCCGGCGTGAGCTCCGCGGAACCGAAGTGCTTTCGCAGGGCTTCTTCGGCGAGGTCGTATCCACGGTCCGTGCCGAGCAGTTTGCCCCACGCTTCGAGGCCGATTTCCTTTCGGGGGTCGCGTGATTGCAGTAGGTCGACGGCGAGTTTGTAGATGTCGTCGTGGTAGCTGTTTGCCAGACCGATCAGCCGTTCGACCGGTAGGTCGCGGGCATGCGTGCGGGCATAGGTGGCCGCGTATTTTTGCGCTTCCTCGGAGTCGGAATCGAAGAGCGAGAGAACCGCGTCGTGAAGCCCCAATTCACGAAACTTGGCTTGTTCGAACTTTGGAACGTTGCTGAGGATCCAGACGACGAACGAATCGATTTCGGGTTTGCGCACGCTGGCGAGTCGCGCGACCCAGCTGGGTTCGACTTCGCGAAGGACAGCGCGGAAGTCGGACTTGAGAGATTCGGCCGCAAACTCAATCACCGGTTGGGCGCTGGCCTGTTCGAGCAGCGTAAACAGCGGGCGAGGGCTGCGTTTCCAGAGTTCATCGAACGCCCGATACCGGCGAAGCGACTTTGGGGACCGATAGCCGAAGTTGAACTTGGTCCGACGGTGTTTCTTTGCGTCGTGAAAGAAGACTTGGTTGAAGATCCAGCTGCGACTGAAGTAGTAGGTCGAGTGGCCTTCGTAGTGAATCAAAAAATCAGTGGCAACGTCGGGATAGATCGCCGGAAACGTCTGTCCGATTCGTCGCAGATACCGCCAACCGCGGCGGGCCAGGTAACCAAGGGTCTTGTGGCTG
>JBCBLJ010000018.1:0-26606 GCA_038520195.1 Planctomycetota bacterium | reverse complement strand
CTTTTGGCCAAGGGCTATCCCAGTAAGAGCCGCAGTCGTCTTGGTCTTTGAGCTTGGCGGCGAACTCGCGGAAATCGAGGCACTGGAATTCGCAGCGTTCGAAGTGCTTGGCCCAGGCCTCTAGGTCTGCGGCCGCAGCTTTGACTCGGGTTGCATTCGTTCCGCCGTTTGCAGTCCATCGAACGGATGGCAGCTTGATTCCGTCGTCCGTTCCGCCTTTCCCTTTTCGGCCGAGCCAACACATTGACCAGAACGCCCACGCATAGTCGGCTCGTGGGTAGTCAGCGTTTTTGCAATCTCGGACGTTGCGAACAATCCTCTCAGCCGTACCCAGCTCGCAAGGGTGCGATAGTGTTTGGCAGCACAACCGAACAAGCCTTGTTCGATTCTCATCTCCGTTTCGACCACTAAGCACGCGGTAGAAGTTGATTGCAGCTTCATGCAGGTCATTGCAAACAATCGCCCTCGCCGTCAGGTGTGGCAGGATCGAAGCCCCGCCAGTAAACGGAATCGCAATGTGCTTGCATCCGTCCAGCATTGCAGCGAGTTGCGGAGCCACGCTCGCATCGCTGCCGAACCAGGAAAGGCACGATTTAGTTTTGAGGGCTGTGCTCATTGCTTGACCTCACTCCGCGGGTCGTTCCGCAAATCAATTCCCGAGATCGCAAAGAACACCTGCGCATCGAAGTTCGGGAGCCGAAACAGCTTGGCTTGATCTTCTTCGCTAGCGGCGTCCCATGACGCTTGGAACGCCTCTTCATAGGTCTTGCTGCCCAGCTCGAAGAAAAGGAGCTGAGGTTTGTCTGCCGCCATCCATTCCGATTTTTCGCAAGGCTTGTTAAAGACACGCACAGTGACGGGCTGCTCGCTATTCAAAAATCCGGACTCCCCGTCACAGCTATTCCAGTTGCCCGAGTTCCTGTGGCCCGAGTTCCTGTGGCCCGAGTTCATGTTGCCCGAGTTCCAGTTGCCCGAGTTCCAGTTGCCCGAGTTCCTGTCGCCCGAGTTCCCGTTGCCCGAGTTCATGTGGCCCGAGTTCCTGTCGCCCGAGTTCCCGTTGCCCGAGTTCATGTTGCCATCGAACGACTGATCGTCAGCCAACTTTGTGAGCCGAATCGAAGGAAAGGCAATCTTGTCGATGGTGCCAACATCCGATTGGCCCTTGCCGTCTCCTTTGCACTCGACTTCGTAGACCAACGAACCATCCTCCATCCACATGCACGGACATGGCGTAACGTGGTAGCCGCTGTTGCATGGCGACACCTCAACCTCGGGCGTCCACTTACCGGGTTCGCCATCGATCGGCAGGTAGTCGGACCAGTCAAATGAGCCGCCGCTTTGGGACTGATGGTCCTTCGATATGACTTTGTAAAGCTTCACTCCTGCCCCCCCTTCAATAAGCTTCGCCACACCGTCAGCTTGCGATGCCGACGCGATATGCGGGTCTGTTGCATTTGGTCCGTCGATTCAATCCAGCCCTCTTTCTTCGCTCGCAAGAAAACGGGGCCGATCGCAGATGGGTTGTGAGTCTCGACCGATTCCGATTCGAGAGCTTCAACCAAATCGTCGGCGGTGAATTCGTCCTTCCGACGCGCGATGGAGTGGAGCAACCGAAGTGCTGTCTCCTTCCAATCCGAGTCCGCGTTCTGGTCGGCGCGGTCGATGGCGGGTTGAACGGTCGTGTCCCAGAGAGTGGGCTGGGTCATTGCTTCGGCCTCTTGCTAGATGCCAGTGCAAGCAGGAGCCGAGCAAGGGCATCGATCTGCGCCGGCGTCAGCTCGGTGCCTTGATGCGCTGGTTCCATGTGCACGCTCATGAATTGAAAAAGCCCGTGACCACCAAGCGTGCAAGCGAGGGTGATCACGGGCTGGCCGTAGCCTTTCGACTAAATGCGATTGCTCGCTTGCACGTCAGGAATGCTAAGGGCGAAAAATCGGGTGGGCGCATGGGCGCAAGAATTTGGGCGCATGGGCGCAAGCTCGAACGGGCGCGAATTTGGCGTTGGCCCGTAAATCACGGGAAAAAGATGCCAAAACTATTTCTGAGCGCGGGCGCATGGGCGCTAGATTATGGGCGCATGGGCGCTGTTTTCTCGAAGACCGTTTTGCGATTCATAGGGTTTTGAACTCTATAAGACGCCCATACTCAGCGCCATTAAAGTTCAGAGTGTCGGCAAGAGCGGACCTGAGATTTTCGACATGTATTTCTCGACCTGCGGCGGCGTGCAGTTGCAGTTGCGACGAGGGTCACTGCGATATCCGCAGGGACAGGGGTTGGCCGCGGCTACCAACATGAAATCGCTGGGGAACGTCGTCGATCTCAGGGCACGCGAGATGGTGACGATGCCGTCTTCGAGTGGTTGCCGCATGACTTCGAGGGTCTTGCGATTGAACTCGGGTAACTCATCCAGAAAAAGTATCCCGTTGTGGGCTTTGCTGATCTCCCCCGGAGCAGGTGGGTTGCCGCCGCCGACCAAGCCGGCATCACTGATCGTGTGGTGCGGTGAGCGAAACGGTCTTGTTCCGAGGAGAGGTTGACCCGACGGCAATTGCCCAAGCGCGCTGTAGATACGCGTCGTCTCAATGGACTCGGGCGCGCACAAGCGGGGCAAAACCGTCGGCACGCGTTTCGCCAACATGGTTTTTCCGCTCCCCGGCGGCCCGATCATGATCAGGTTGTGCCTGCCGGCGGCGGCGAGTGTGACGGCGCGCTTGGCTGACTCTTGACCGCGGACATCGCCAAAGTCGACGTCGTAGAGGCTGTACTGTTGGAACAAGTCTTCGAGCCGACTCGGCGCGGGCGCGATGTCAACTTCACCGGAAAAGAACGAGACGGCTTGCGAAAGGCTTGCGACCGGAATGACTTCCAGTCCTTCAACGACAGCAGCCTCGCCAGCGTTTTCGGTCGGCAAGACCAGCCCGCGGAGACCCTCGTTTTTGGCAGCTTCGATGGCGATCGAAAGGCCGCCCTTGACGGGGCGCGTGTGGCCTTCCAAAGCAAGCTCGCCGATGATCGCGTATTGCTCGAGCCGGTCGGCGACGAGCTGACCGCTACCGGCGAGAACCCCAAGTGCGACCGGTAAATCGAATGACGCAGCCTGTTTCGGTAGATCGCCGGGCGCGAGGTTGATCACAACTCGGTCATGCGGACGTGTAAAGCCACTGTTGACGATGGCGCGTTCCACGCGATGCGTGGATTCTTTGACGGCGGCATCGGGCAGTCCAACCAAAATCGTCTTGGGCATCGCAGCGGGCGAAATATCGACTTCGACGTCGACCGGCATTGCTTCAATACCAAGAAGCGTAAACGTCTTCAGCCGCGCCAACATGGATTGCCCCTGATAAGATGAGATTCAAGCTCGAAAATCCTCACACATTCGAGGGCGGTGGACAACCAGGGGCGTGTCTTTCACAGGCATGTCTTTCAGGACTTTGTGATTTGATCCGGGGCGTTTGTCATGCGATTCTCCATCCGGAGTCTTCTCGCCGCACTCTTGTTTATTGGCGTTTGTTTTTGCGTCTGGATTGAGTGGAATCTTTATGCAACGATGCAACATCGCCCTCCCAGTTCGGGCCGACGTCGCAAGTTTAGAAAGGTGAGTGAATCCGCTCGGTGAATCGGTGACCCGACATCAGAGAGCACCGTGATCAAGGGCAAAAAATCGCTACGTCATGTCGCCGATCAACTCCCGGAGCAACTTGGTAAGTCAATGCACTTCGCCGCCCAAGAGCATGGCCGCGAATCGGAACCGAGAGTCTTGGTTCAAGCATTCAACGTCATCTTGGCAGAGGAAGGTACGGAGTCAAAACGGCCCTTGGTGGCTGGCCTCCGCTTCGCAATCGACTCGGTGACTCCCGGTTTGATTGACGACAGTGAAGATCCGGACCCGCGCGATGTGCTACCATGCAATGGGCACCTCTTCTTCTCTTGGCTGGTTGGATCGTCACCATGAACGACTTCGAATCCGAACCCCAGACCGCCGGGTTGTGTGACCGCTGCCTCAAAGAGCTGATCCATGGTCGTGGTGAGTTTTACGAGGTCAGTATTGACGCTCGGGTCGACTCCTCGCCTCCCATCTTGGACGCTCCTTCGATGGGGCTGGAAGAAATCGAGGAAGAGTGGGGCAAGGTGATCGAGCAAATGGAATCGATCCCACAAGTCGACGCGATGAATCAGGTTTACTGCAAACGCCGGATACTGCTTTGCTCACCCTGTTTTCAGATTTGGATCGACAATCCTTCCGGCGGCGAATGACAAATCGCCTTGCCGCCCTTGGTAACGAAGCCTATGAATGGACTAAAGAAGGCTACCTTCAAGACACGGATTTGCTAGCGAAAGGATTCGCGGACGATGAAACGGTTTCTGCCCACGTTGGTTTACTGGCTCGCTTGGGTGCTGCGGAAGACGTCGCCAGTGGTCGTCACCAATGACCGCCGAGGGGAACTTCGGGACGCAGGTCGCCCGTACATTTATGCGGCACTCCATGCCCACAAGTTCGCGCTTCTCATGCTAAGCGATCCTCGATCGAGCCCGGCGGCGATGGTCTCACGAAGCGGCGACGGCGACCTTGTTGCTCACGCGCTTGAGAAGTTTGGTATACGACCGGTCCGCGGCAGCAGCGGTGGCCGAAAGGGAGGTGCGACGGCCCTGATTCAGATGGTTCGCCACATGCGGGAAGGAAAAGCGGGAGTGCTGACGGTAGATGGACCGACGGGGCCACGCCGAAGTGTGAATCCGGGCGTCGCCATGTTGGCTCAAAAGACCGGCGCTCCGGTGTTGCCGCTGGTACTGATCCCGCGCCGTCGCTTGATGTTCAAAAAGAGCTGGGACCGGACTCAGATCCCGCTTCCGCTCGCGGCGATCGACACGACGTTCGCCGACCCAATCTATCCAGTCGAGGGTGAGCCTGCGGAGGAATTCCTGGCTCGGATTCAGAAGGCGCTTGAGGACCTTGAATATCAGCATGACCCCGAAGAAGCCGCGCGGACACCAAGAGCGAATTCGGATTCCCAGCGTCGCGCGGCATGAATGTATTTGCCATGCCAAGGCGCGGCAAATGCCAACTGCTCAGGCCGACTACTTGCCGAGGTACCAAGCGTCGAGCCAAGTTGTTTCACCGGCTTTCATTTGAAAGTCACGTTCGAGACGCTCCGCCATATCGGACAGGTGTCCCGCACCATAGAACACGGCGAGATTTTCTTTACCGGCGTCGAGTTCTCTCTTGAGAACGTCGAACGCCTTGGCGTTGCGCCCTTTGATCAAGGTGTTCTCACCGTTCGCATCGTTGATTCCCGCGGTGACCGATTCCATGTCGATGAGCTGACTGGCCATCGCGTTCTTCATGGCGCTTTCGCGTTCACGTCCGTTTTTCATCAGCGCCATGAGCAAGCCCAGATCGCCGCCAGTTTTGGATTGCGATGCGATACCGGCGCCCATCATTCGCGCCACCATCTTCCAGACGCTATCGCCACGTCGCTCCAAATCTTTGCTGAATTCCTCGGGGCTCATGTCGGCGTGGACGAAGTTCTCAGCCATGTAGTCGATCAGTTCGAGTTGATACTCGAGTCCGAGCATGTCTTTCATGCCCGTTTGCACCGAAGCGAGCAATGAGCGGCGCTCTTTGAGATCTTCGGGGCGAATCCGCGTGCCGTCGGGCGCTACCAGTTCGTAGAGCACCGCGTCGTACTTCGAGAGCCGATAATTCAACTCTTCGTAGTAGGGTTTCTCGCCAATGTGGACGACGCCCACCAGATCGACGATCGCTCCGTCGTAGCGAGTTCCCGGCTGCCCTTTGAATCGAACGATCGCCGTTTGCATCGCTCGTTTCTTACCGGACTCGTCGCGATCCAAACGCAGGTACTGAGGCTCGCCGTTGTCTTTTTCGTCCGAGTCGGCGGTGCCGGCGTCACCTTCCGCGTTTGATTTGCTCGCCGGAGCGACGGCCTGCGCGAAGCCGACGGCAGAATCCAACACAGCTCCGAAAATCAACAGAGCGATGATGAAACATTGAATAACAAGACGCATGAACTCACCTTGCAGCTACTGAAGTGTCTTGAGCGGTCGATCCATTGGGTCAACAGGATCGTTTTTCGAATCCGCCGGGCGCATTTGTTCGCCACGATTTAGAATAGCGCCGTGAACCAAGTCCGACAACTTCTCGTATCTCCCATTTCGAGCTGGAAGAGGACTCCTTGCCCTACGGCCGGGAAAACCCTAGAAAAACAACACTTTGCTCCTCGTCCGCGGCCCCACTCAGCGTCATGGAATTCATCGAACTGACCGGAAAAACACTGCTCGATGTCGTCAATGAGGGCGAAATCGACTTCAAGCAGTTGCACGACGCGGGTGTGAAGGGTGACTCGATCGTGCGGATCAACAAGTTCGGTGAAATCGAACTCCGAACCCGCTCGGAGTGGATTATGGTCGGTGGGCTGATCGGCAATTTCGAAGAGCGGCTCCAAAAGCTGACCGGTCTAGACTGGGTTTGAGGGTTGTTTCGGCGTTGGCGCAGCAGTTTCGCTGCTTGCCTGCCGCTTGGTTACCTGCCCCTTGCTTGCCCCCCTTTGTTGGGCACGAAGATGCTCCGCCCACGTCCGGAGCCGCTCTGGATCCAGCGTGCCTTCCCGACCGCCGCCACACACGTCACCGCGAACGGCGAAACAATCGGGAAGTGTGTTTGCAGCCAGTGATCGGACGTCGCTGAGCTTGATGGACCCAGCGAGCGCCCACCAGAGACCGCGATCCCTGGCAATGCGTCGGATCTCGTGGAGTCGCTGCCCCATCCATGCGAGGGTGGAGCCGCTCTCCTTTGTATAGGTGTCGACCAGCACACGTTGAAAACCATTTTCGGCGGCGAGTTGGAACACCACCTCGGGTTCAGGACAATCGGCCGCTGGGGCATCGGCGTACGCGACGGCGACGAGTTCAACGGATTTGGGGAGCCGCGTTCGGATATCAGCCCAAAGAGAAGGGAGCGTATTGGGGCTTGTTCGGCTGGCACCGACCTTGGCCCAACGGAAAACGTCCGGTAACTCGTGACTGCAGGTGCGAGCGACTTCGCCCTCTCCGAGTGCGGCGGAGAGCGGAATCGGCACATCCCTCTGTTTCGCCCAGTTCGCCGCCACTTTCCAGATTTCCTGGGCGACGGGTGCGAGCGCGCCGAGCCGGGGCTCTTTCCAGTCGAGAATGCAAACGCCGTAGGACGCCGCCATTTCCGCTTCGGCGAGGTCACGAACACTGACCAACCATTGTGGAACGGAGAGTCTGTCATTCGATGCGTCGTTGGGTCGATGCATGTAGTCGGATAGCCGCTGAGCCGTGGTAAGATTATTCTTAGGAGTTCTTCTCGCGGCACACATCGCCGCAACCAGCCTTCGTCAAATCGCTCAAGATAACCTTGGATTACGAATCGATCACGACGCAAGATGACCTCCGCCACTTTTGTGACGATGTGGCTGATGCGCCGACGATTGCGTTCGACACCGAGTTTGTTTCCGAAGACCGGTACCGACCACAGCTTTGTCTCATCCAGGTAGCGGTCGCGGATCGGTTGGCGATCATTGATCCACTGAGCGTTCAATCGACGGAGCCGTTCTGGCATCTGCTGACCGCGGAACGTCGAACCGTGATCGCACACGCGGCGCGAGAGGAGTCTCGATTCTGTTACCGTTACACGGGCGAACCGATCGCGGGCTTATTTGACACCCAATTGGCGGCGGGTTTCAGCGGATTGGAGTATCCGATTTCACTCGGTAATCTCGTCAGCAAGCTAATCGGAAAGACGTTGATCAAGGGAGAGTCGAGGACGAATTGGCGTCACCGCCCGTTGTCTTCGGATCAGATCCAATACGCGCTGCAGGATGTGACGGACTTGCAAGCGATGTATGAGAAGCAGAGCGCGACGATGACGAAACTGAAGCGTCGCGACTGGTTGGATGAAGAAACCTCGATCCGACAACAGCGCGTGATCGAACAGGAGACGAGCGAAAACTGGCGTCGTGTTTCCGGCTGCGCTGGGATGACGCCGCGACAACTCGAGATCATTCGACATCTCTGGCGTTGGCGGGATCGTCGGGGAAGCGAGTTGGATCGACCTGTCCGTCGTGTGATGCGAGATGACCTGATGGTCGAATTGGCGCGTCGAGGATCATCCGACGTGCGGAAGATACGCAACATCCGCGGCATGGATTGGCGCGGATACAGTGGTCACTACGAAGACATCGCGTCGGCGATCCAAGGGGCGCTTGAGGTCCCGGACAACGAGTTGCCAAAACGAATGCCACGTTCTCGATCCGTGATCTCACCGATGCTCAGCCAATTCCTTTCGACATCGATGGCATGCATCAGTCGCCAGAACAAGCTTGCACCGTCAATCGTCGGCAACGCGGACGACGTCAAGGAAGTTCTGGGATACGAACTCGATCCGCACACAGGCGATGATGTGCCGGCGCTGCTTCAAGGATGGCGTGGCGAAATCATCGGCAAAACGTTTCGCAAACTACTGAACGGCGACATCGGAATCCGTGTCGCCAACGTCCGCAAGGAACAGCCACTCGAATTTGTCGACGTGAAACCTCCAGGGTGATTCGGCACGACCTCGGTCACCGAGTTCACACTTGACTTGGCAGGCTTGACTCGAGCGGTTCTAACGGCGAACCGGAACGAACAGTCAAGCGGCGTTCGGTTGCGCGCTCGACCGTTGGCGTGCTTGATCGATGCCCGGGCGGAACGATCACTCCCATGGCAATGGGGGCGGCTGGCTACAAACAATGAGTCGGGATTTGGCTTCCTCGGGGATCGCGAGTGCTTTGTGGTTTTTGAGGTCGGCAAAGACCCATCGGGTCTCCACTCGGGCGAGTACGCTGCGGTCAGTTGGTCGGCAGATCACGTACTTTCGTCGTGACGCAAACCGTTGTAGGTCATGTACCCAAGTGCGGATGACGAGGTCGTCTCCGGCGAGGGCCGCCAAGCGATATTGGATTTTGTGTTCGCGGACGACCCAGCCTACGCCTCTCGCCAGCCCGGCAGCCGAGTCCCACCCGATGGCGCGGGTGTGCTTACCCGCAGCCCAAAGCGTCCACTGCAGGTAGCGAAGGTTGTGAACGTGCATTTGCGCATCGATTTCGTCCTCCAAAACGGTGTGTTCGAGGTCAAAAAACGGGATCTCAGGTACTGCTTCTTGCGGATTTTCCACTCGCCGATGTTTCCTTGTCCGGGTCGCCGTTTCGAATCATTGACGCCATCGCCTATAATCTGGTCTCTCCCTCGAGGGGACTCGGCGTCGACGTTCACCCATGTACCGTTCGCGGTTTCGGGGAGCCGAAGAGTTGCCGGGGACGAATCCTATCCACAACGATGACTCATCGAGTATTCCCGCCATGGCAAGAACGTTTGCGTCGATAGCATTACTGATTGCGTCGATGTGCTCGAGTGCGGTCCAAGCACAATTCCCCACTTCGAAAGCAAGAATCTTGAGCGATTCCGATACCCAACCCAAAGAACTGGTCGCCACGCTCGCGGGCGGTTGCTTTTGGTGCACCGAGGCCGTTTTCGAACGGATGGAAGGCGTCAACGATGTTGTCAGCGGCTATATCGGTGGCCACGTCGTCAATCCCACCTACGAACAAGTCTGTGGCAAAAAGACGGGTCATGCCGAAGCGGTCGAGGTTTACTACGATCCGCAGAAAGTCAGCTACGAAGAGTTGCTGGAAGTCTTTTTCAAGACGCACGACCCGACCACTTTGAACCGACAGGGCGCCGACCAGGGCCCGCAATACCGCAGCAGCGTCTTCTACCACAACGAGGCGCAAAAGAAAGCGACGGAGAAATACATCCAAAAGCTTGATGCTTCGGGTGATTTCGACGGTAAGATCGTCACGACGTTGGAGAAAGCGACCAAGTTCTACGCCGCCGAAGAATATCACCAGGATTTTTATCGTCGGAATCCGAATCAAGGATATTGCCGAGCGGTGGTGGCGGCGAAAGTCCGAAAATTCGATTCGTCGTTTGGGGACAAGAAAAAGAAGACGGTGAAATAGTCCGAGGTTTCGCGTTGACTCTTCGGTGACGTTGCAACCGACGACTGAGCCAAGCTGGGGTCACACCATCCGAATGAGGTGAGTGATCCCCCGAGTGGCTTCCAACTGAATGAAAGCGGCCGAGACACTTGTAAGGATCGGGGGTCTGAAATGAGTCGACGAACCTACCTGCCAGCATTTTGCGGGTTCCTTGGTCTCAATCTTGTCGGGCTGCTCGTTGCATCACCCGCCCACGGCCAGCTTCCGACGACGGTTCAGCTACCCTCGTTCAATACGTTCTCGTACTCCGGCAGCGTCCTCGTTCCCGACAGCGGGGCGACGGCACTCGGAAGCATCCGCCGCAGTGCTACTTCCAGTTCGCGTCGTTGGGGACAAAGGGCTTACGGGTCTTCGCTGAGCCATCCAGGTGCGTCGGTCCACGTGACCATCATTGATCTGGATGAGATGGACCGACGCATTCGCGGATTGCCTCCGGTCGGTGCGCGATCGCGTCTGGGGACCGCGCCGGGGACGCTCGCTTCGATCACTGCGGCACAAGCAAACGCGACTGCGCGACGCACCGGCAAACCCTCGGTCGATCCTGACGCCGAAGGCAAAGCTCTCGTTCGATTCGCCCGCAAGCAGTACAAGGCTGGCAAGAAATCTTCCTCGCACGCGGCCTATCAATTGGCCATCGAAACCCTGTCACCGCAATTGCGCGCGTTGGCACGCAAGGAGTTTTATCGGGTCTTTCCTCCGACCGCCTCTCCCCTCCCGTCCTCGGCGCCGAGCCTTCTTTCGCGCTAGCTTAAGAACGTCGAGATCCGAGCGCTCAATCGCATTTCTGGCGACAGCGGGTTACAGTAACGTGCCCGAAAGACGCCAGAACTCGGACCCAACATGACATCTCGACGCGATTTCTTTATTGCAAGTGGTGCGGCTTCCGCCGCATTGATTTGCCCTTCCACGACGTCTGCCGCGAAGTCCGATGCGAGCGGCCGAGCATGCAGGTTCGCACTCAACACGAGCACGATCCGCGGACAGAAACTATCAATTCAGCAGCAAATCGATCTGACTGCGAAGGCGGGCTACGACGGGATCGAACCGTGGATGCGTGACATCGACAAGTACGTCGATGCCGGGGGCTCGCTCGCGGACCTTCGCAAGCGTTTGGAAGACTTGGGACTCGAAGTCTCCAGTGCGATCGGGTTCGCCAACTGGATCGTCGACGATGCTGTTAAACGTCGAGCCGGACTAGAGCAAGCACGCAAAGACATGGACCGCATCGCTCAGTTAGGCGGAAAACTGATTGCCGCACCGCCCGTCGGGGCGCATCGGACGGACGGCGATAAACCTTCTCTCGATACGATCGCCGAACGTTATCGCGAGCTATGCGAGGTCGGCGCAGAGGTGGGTGTCAAACCGCAACTGGAGCTCTGGGGTTTTTCGCCAACACTCAGCCGTCTCGGCGAACTCGCCTACGTCGCGACGGAAGCTCAGCATGAAGCGGCGTGCGTGTTGCCCGACTTCTATCACATCTACAAAGGCGGGAACGACTTTGAGGGTTTGTCGATGATCGAAGCGGGGAAGATCCACTGTTTCCATATCAATGACTATCCCGCCGACCCGCCCCGCAACGAAATCGCCGACAAGCATCGCGTCTTCCCGGGCGACGGCGTCTGTGAATTGCCAAAGATCATCGCCTTGCTTTTGAACAACGGTTTTCGCGGCACGTTTTCCCTCGAGCTATTCAACCCCGAGTACTGGAAACGAGATGCTGCGGAGGTTGCGGCCGAAGGACTGGCGAAATCTCGGGCGGTGGTCGAGGCGGCGATCAAGCTTGATGTCTAACGGCGCGGCATCGGGAGCGAGATCGTTCACGCTCGGGAGCCTGCTGTTGTGGGTGACGATCATCGCGATGGCATGCGCTTTGACCGTGACCGTGCGACGTTTGCGGTCGGCGGAATCGGAATTGGAATTCCTTCGTGAGGAAGTCGGCTACCTCGGTGAGACGAACAACAATCAAATCGCGGCAGTACGGGCGCTCGTTTACGAGCCGCTGACCTATCAGTTCCGCGTTCGCGTGCCGGAGGGACCTGATTACCGACTGGCTTACAGCTCACTTTGGCCCTCTGACGCCAGCGAACCGGAATGGTTCGGAGGCCTGAAGGTGCCGGCGGGTGAGTCCACCGTCATCGTTCGCGTGCTCAAAGACCCGCGCGATGACCGCTGGAAGATCGCCGCGATTTGTCGCTCGGAGCTTGGGACACGGCGAATCGGCACGACACTTCCGGATGATCACACGCAGCTTTTTCGTAGTCCGCAAGACTGGTCCAACTCGGGGGTTTCGCGAATCGCGCAGGTTGCGGACGTCGGTGATTCGATCCGACTTCTCGAAAACCGAATCATTCGCGGCGAAGAAGCGTTGATGTTCGGCGCTCGCCCCAAAGGGCAGGACGCGGTCGGTGTGTTCGCTCAACTGGAACCTGATTCGGGCCCACTTTAAGTCGAGGTTTTCTGATGCACCTCAATCGAAGACTGTTTGCGTTCGCATCCGCCGCCAGCCTGTCGGTCGCCATGGACGGTATTGCGGCGGGGCGGACGGACACCTCGCGACTCGAGGGCATGTTGATTGGCTCGTTGATCGGTGACGCGCTCGGTGGTCCCATCGAATTCCTCTCGACCGATCGCGTGCGGGAGGTGATGCCCGGTGCGCGAGGGTGGAATAAAGCGAAACGGCTCGACGCAGAAACCATCGCTGAGCTGGCGGATTCTCTCGCGATGGAGTCGTACGAAACGCTGCGGCCAACAACCGCCCCCTACGGACCTTGGAAACGCAACGCACCGCGTGGGACGATCACCGACGATTCGCGTCACAAGATCGTCCTGATGCGGGCGATCCAGGCGATGCTTCGGGGGCAGCGAAGCGAGTTTTCGGCGGAAGACCTCGCGCGGGCATTCATCGCGTTCCGACCGCGTCTCAAGGGGACGCTCGATGACGAGCTAACGACGCTCGTCGAGCAAGGCCTGCGCGAGTATCGCTTTGCCGCGAGGTGGTTGCTGGGCGAACGCGATCCCGACATGGCCCTTCCGGTGGAGCGTCTTTGGGCCGGCATCTCCAACTGTAGCGGTCAGATGGCCTTGCTCCCGCTCGCCGGCATATTCGCAGGCGAGCCGGAACAGGCCTACCGCGCGACGTACCGTGTGGACTTTATCGATGCCCCGATCGCTCGCGACATCGTTTCCGCGATCAATGCCGGGCTGGCAGCCGCACTCGGTTCGGGCTCGGACGATCAAAGCATGCTCGAGCGATGGACGCTGCTGCTTGACACGATGCGTGAAACGGACCCGCTCCGAATGCGTGACGTGCCCTTCGCCGGACGGCCGCTCGATCGCTGGCTCGACCTTTCCGACTCAATTGCCTCGCGCGCCGACGGCCGGCCCGCGAAAGCGTATGAGCTTCTGGAAACGGAAGGGAAGCCCGTCTATTGGTGGGACGCACACTTCACGCTGCTCGTCCCATTGACGATGCTCAAGTTATGTCGCTTCAATCCCTTGGCGGCGATGCATTTGACGCTCGACTTCGGCCATGATACCGACTCCTATGCGCAAGTCCTCGGCGCGTTGGCGGGTGCGGTGCACGGAAAAGACATCTTCCCAGAGTCGATGCGAACCGCAGTGAGCGAGCGTTTAACCGCCGACTATGGCGAGTCGATCGACGATTGGATGAACACGCTGAACCAAGCGGCGATCCGCCGGCAAGAAGCGATTGCCAAAGAATGAGTCCCCAAGAACGACATGACGCGAACTGCTCCCTTCACACTGATCTCCGTCGACGACCCCGAAACAATCGAAGTCGCCTCGGCCCGGCTCGGCCTATTCCATCCCGACGAAAAGCTGCTGCAGATGGAGCGTGCCGGCGAGGGGAACATGAACTTGGTTCTCCGAGTTGTGACGGACCGACGTCATTTTATTCTCAAGCAATCGCGACCGTGGGTCGAGAAGTACCCGCAGATTGCGGCTCCGGCCGACCGCCTGCTCGCGGAAGTCGACTTCTATGAACGGATCGAGCCGTACGAGGAGCTAGCCGCTTCGATGCCGAGACTGCTGTGCGCTGATCCATCGCAACGTTTAATGGCGCTTGAGGACCTTGGCGAAGCGAGTGACTATTCGGAGCTTTACGAGACGCGTGATCTGGATGCGTTTCCGCTTCGAGAAGCGGTCTCTTGGTTAGCGAAACTTCATGCGGTCGTCCTTGAGCCGCCGACCGACTCGATCGGTAATCTTGATCTCCGCAAACTCAACCATGCTCACATCTTTGACATCCCCTTTCACACGCCTTCGGCGATCCGGTTGGACGGCGTTTGCGAAGGACTTGACGCGGTGGCCATTGAGTTCCGCGAGGACCAATCGTTGCAGGCCACGGCCGAGCAACTAGGGCAGACTTACCTCGGCCGGGGAACCACGCTACTACATGGTGACTTCTATCCGGGGTCATGGCTCCGCACCGACTCCGGGCTGCGGGTCATTGATCCTGAGTTTTGCTTTGCCGGGCCACCGGAATTCGATCTCGGTATTCTCGCCGCGCATCGTATTCTGGTCGGCGGAGACCAAGGCTCGTGTGAACTGGTCCGAGACACCTACCGCGACGCTGGCGGTGCGAGCATTGACGAAGGGTTGCTCAAGAACTTCGCCGGCATCGAACTGATTCGTCGTCTGATCGGCGTCGCTCAGCTGCCGCTACGGGCAACGCTCGAGCAGCGCAGGCGAATGCTTGAGCTGGGAGCCGCGTTGCTCCGGTAGGAACGATCAGTCCTCCACCAACTCCTGCCATCGCGACGCGCCGCGGATCATCAAAACGTTGCTGAGTGACTTCATGTGTTCGCAAAGCGTTTGATGATGACGCTGCTTTGCTTCGACGAATCGTTCAAGCGACTGAAGCACGACAGTCACCGGTGTCCGCCCCGACTCGTACTCCGAATGCCGTAGGTCGTATTCCTCAGCGGAAGCTTGGACCCGCAAAGCTTCCGTTTGCGAGAGCTGTTCTAAGCTTGCCGTTTTCGCCATCGCCTGACTCAGCACGCCAGCCAGCATGTTCTCTTGTTCGCGGATTGCCGCTTTTGCGCGTGCCCTCTCCAGCTGTATCCGCCTCAATTGCGAGAGTGCGCGTCGCACGCCCAGCGAGTTGTATTCGTAGAGTAACTTTGGCGAGTTGAACGAAAGACTCTCGAGCGAGTGGGCATTGATTTCGAGTTCGGCGGCGATGTTGTCCTTGGCCTTGGTCAACTCCCGATTCAAGTCGTCAAGACGCTGCCGGTGACGTTTGAGTACGACACGGTTCGCGTCCGCAAGAGCTTGTCCCCAATCAACCGCCGACGGTTTTTCCTGTGGCGTCTGAGTTGGACGAATGAGTCTTCCGTCGGCCGCAGCGATGCCCAAGAGTTGCCGAAGTGCTTGCTCGCGTTGATACAGTACGGACAGAATTTTCCCTTGCAACGGTGAATCGTTCAGGAGATTGCGATACCTCGAACGGAGTTCGCGATGCATGGCTTCTGCGGCAGCTACTTCCTGTCGCGTGCCCGTACCGATTCGAGAGTTCCGTCGAGCCAACTCGGAGAGCACTCGCGCCTGCTGGAGACCGAAACGAGTGGCTTCCGCGCTATGGAATGCCGCAACGAGGTCCCAGTAAGCGAGTTCGACACGATAGAGGCGATCTCTGACTCGAGTTTCGAATTCATCAATCGATTGATCTTCGTCGTCGAGCGCGATTGCGACGCCCGCTTTGCGGCGGGCATCCGCACTCGAACCGGATGACGGCTCTCCCAATGGAACGACGAGTGGCCTTTCCACCTGCGCGTTCTGTAGCGCGATCGCGATGCACTGCTCCAAGTCGAGATCCCAGTGAACCGTTTTCGCGGTGTCGTCGTTCGGTTGTTCGGTTTCCCCGACATCGATGTCAGTCGATTCCATCTCGGTGTCGCCCGAGGGGTCGACGTCGCGCTCTCGGTTTCTTGGCTCGGATTCCGTTGCGGACTGATCGCGAAGGGTCGCTTCGGCCGTCGGCGCCGAAGGCGGTTCGGAATGTGGAGCTTCCTGCGCGTCTAATGCGGAAGCCAGCGCGACCAGAGAAAGCAGTCCCGTGAAACCGACCAAGACCCGCGCAATCAACGATGGCGTGGGTGGCTCCTGTTTGGCTGAAAGGCGACGGACGCGCCGGAGCAGATCGCCATCGACAGCGGCGAGCGCGAGCGTTCTGGGTTGTGAACGGTCGTTTTCGATTGCCAGCAGTGCGCGTCCTAGCGCCAGTCGACTGGTGGCGTCTCGGGCCGCCATTTCATCGCAGCAATACTCTCGCGTGATGCGCATCTCACGGGACAACCACCAAACCGCTGGATGATAGAAGAACACGGTTTCGATCATCACTTGCAACGCATTGGCGATGCAATCGTGGCGACGAATGTGTGCCAGCTCGTGAGCGAGCAAGGTTTCGATTTCACGGGTCGATAGGTTGGTGACTAAGGCGGCAGGGACCAAAATGATCGGCCGAAGCCCTCCGATCACCATTGGTCCAAGGCGTTGTTCGGTGAGGAAGATCGAGACCTTGCGTCGGACTCTGATTTCTGTCGCCACTTGGGCCAGGCGTCGCCGCAGCTCGGGTGAGGCTTCACCGATGGCACCACGCTTGAGTCGATGTTGACCCCAGAACCCGATCATTGGACGCGCCGAAAATAATGCAGCACCGATCATCCAAGCCAAAGCAAGCCAACGAACATTCCAGACGTTGTTTTGCGTCGCTCGAAACGGCGGATTGCCGGGAGCCGTGCGAACGCTAATGATCGCGGCAGGCGACTCGGCGATCGATCGAATGGTGCTGGCGTCGGTCGCAACGATCGCCTTGGGCTCTGCGGAAGCTTGAACCTGGGCGAAAGACACCGTTCTCGAGCTTGTCTGATCGGAGATCACGTGCCAAGTCGCGATCGGGCAGGCCGCTAGCAGCAAGAGGCCAAGGCACGTCGACCAGTATTGGGCCCGGGATGATGTGGAGAACAGGACTCGACTGACACAGAACACGACAGCCGCCACCAAAGCGAATTGCCAAAGACTGTGCAAGAGCACCCAGCTCAACCGCGCCATCCAATCAGACTGCAGTACTTGACTCATTCTCGTGACTCCATCTCTTCGAGGATTTTTCGAATCTGGTCGATGTCTTGTTTGCTGGCCTTGCTAGAAGACAAGGCCTGAAGAACGAGACTCGTCACCGAGCCTTCGTAGACCTTCTTGGTGAGCGTCTTGAGCAGGTTCTTGCCGGTGCGTTCCCTCGTCCAGACCGCACGATAGACGTGTGGACGCTTGCTTTCATCTCGCCGAACAAGACCTTTGGCGAGCATTACCGAGAGCATCTTCACCGTGGTCGAATAGTTCGTGCCCCTGTCGCTTTGGAGTTGCTCGTGAATCTCTCCGACGCCGCAGGGCTCGTGATTCCACAGGACGCGCAGGATCTGAAGCTCGGTTTCGGTCGGCGTCGAACTGGGGTGGCGAGCCACTGCGTGTCCGGGAACTCCCGGCCTCCGGCTGGTTAGCGAATTCTTTCGCTCTTTTAGCGAATTCCTTCGCTATGTCAACCTCAGGCGAGAACGCCCCTCCCTCTAAAACAAAGTCGGTCTCTTGCTGAACCACGCGGACCTACGACTCGACTTGTCATCACAGGACGCAACTCGTTCACCCGGACTGGAGTGATTTGTCGGCTGCAGCCGCGTTTCAACTATTGGTGACCTACGATCCCTCGGAGAGCCAATGCGCCGTGTTGGTCGAAACTCAAGACTCGTCACAGATGAACGCGCTGATGGCCAATGCCACAGACTCAAAACCCAACGCTTCTATCGGATCACTTCCCGGAAAACCAACCGACTCGTCCGTGCCGTTTTCGCTCAAGCTGACTCTGGTTTTATTGCCGGTCGTCGCCTACGGATTGGCTTTGGGTGCTTGGGGATTCAGCGGCGTCACCCGTGCGATCGACGGCCCCGACGCGAGCGATCTCGGAGCATCTGTTTTCGTGCACGCTGCGCCGATCATCTGGTTGATGTTCTCGCCTTTGTTCCTAGTTCCGGGAATCGTGCGACGATCACCACTTCGTGTTCGAGACTGGTTCACGAGCGAACTCTCACGGTCTTACGGGGTCCACGCTGTTTCGTGGGCCGCTGGAGCACATCTTTCGACAAGCTTTGACGTGCGCGACATTGACGAGAAAGTCATCGCCACGGGCAAGACCGCCACGGCTCCGCTCCCCGGACGAATGCAACTCAGCGTGGGTGAGTCGCACTATGACGCGGTCTTGGATTGGGCGAACGATCCCGCCGAAAATGGTTGGACAGATCACCGCGGGCGACAGCTGCGAGTGGTCCGTCGAGATGCCAATCCCGATCACGAGGCCGCGACGCTGCTCACGTATTTTGCCTCCAGCCGTCACGGTGATCCGGCCCTGATCGTCTTCAACGGGGCTCCTGATCTGTGGCTCAAGCCCAACCCGCCGTGTGCTTTCCCGCGTTCCTATGACATGCTGGTCGAGGAGAGCGTGGTCGGCAAAGTTGAAATGCCTGGGAAGATGCTGTTTCAGGGCGTGATGGTCGTCTCCGAACACTATCCCGCGGGTGTCCGCGCGGTGATCGCGGCGGCGTGTTACCAAATGATGCGAAGCTAACAATTTGCTTGGACTGCGATGTCTCCGCAAACGGAGACATCGACAAGTCCTGGTCCACCGAATCGCGGCTTCTCTGCGAACCTGCCTCAAGGCTTCGTGTCGCATGAGCTACCGTGTCATTCACTGAACCTGAATGAAGCAAGACGCTTGGCCTCGCGAAAAGAATTGGAAGTTTCTCATTGGACGCTCGAATAAAATCTGGCGTGCCAACCAGTTGGGCTTTGCCTACCCGCGGAAAGAACTCATGCACAGCGAGTCGCTGAATCTTCTCTTTCTCTGTTCAATGAATCAGTGGCGCAGCCCCACCGCTGAAAAAGTCTTCGCCGATACACCGCTGCTCCAAGTTCGGTCGCGTGGCACGAGCCGCAAGGCGCGTCGCACGGTTGCGGCAACGGATCTGCAATGGGCGGACATCGTCTTCGTGATGGAGGACAAGCATCGCCGTCGGGTGGAAGCCGACTTTCCGGGACATCTGAGGCACAAGGAGCTTCACGTGCTGGACATTCCGGACGAATACAAGTTCATGGATCCGACGCTGGTCGCGGAGATACGCACTTCCGTCGACGCGATCCTCGACGACTGGGGATCGCAAGACGCGGACCAGTCGAAGCCCGAGACCTGAGCGCGCGGCGGCCCTAGATTGATGCCCAAACCGCGAACGTGTGACTGAGGTAAAACCAGGCGAAAAGCGATGACGCGGATAACAGCGCGGTAAGAGCGTTGGGGCGGATGACCACAGCAAAAATACCGCCGATCATGGCGAGACAGATCACGCTGCAAACGACGAGCTGGATTGCGGTTCGAGCTTCGTGAATAAGAATCAACGCGCCGGAATAGGGGTGATGCTCAAACGACGTATTGGGAGTCATTTGAAGCCACTGCCAGATGCAATACCCGGCGAAAGGAATACCGGTCGCCAGACAGCGAACGCGGGTTTTTCCAAAAGGCGATGCCTCGGAACTCTCGGCCGAACGTGTTGGCTGATATGGATTTTTTATCATCAGATGCCTCCAACGAAGATCACCACGTGATGTCGCAAGTCCATGCTTTAGGCGATGCGAGCTCTGCGGCGTTTCCATTTTGCGAGATACGGAAGAGCAAAAAGGTAGATTCCAGTGGCCCACAAGACGATCAAGACCAGCGAGGTTGGTAAAAAGATCCAGAGCTTGACCGAGTCATGAAAGAAGCTGCCGTCATGGATGCTTTCGATGATGTCGCTCCGGCGGTAGGCAACCTGCAAGACCGCCCCATCGTTGGAATCGATTTGAATCTCCCAACGATTCTTGCAGCGGACCTTCAGCATGCCCTTTCCGGGACGGACATCGAGTCGATCGATGTCCTCCCAGTCCCGCACCTCGGCCTGCGGCACGCTCGAGACGACCGCCAGGATTTCGGCAAACGACAGCGAAGCCCCCGTATCGCTGCCTCTTTGAGTCGAGGGTTGGATCCACGAGGACTCCTTTTTCAGCTGCAGAATCAGTCCGGTGAACAGGATGATCAGCGTTGGGATCCCAATACCGATCGATCCCCATCGGTGCACCAATCGGTTGAATTTTGAAAACTTCATCGACCGTCGAATCCGCGAGACGGATTGCTCCTAAAACTGCTGATGGGGCGGAAGCCATGCTCTCACTAAACCGGACGCTAATTTGGTCCAAAACTGCCATTGAACAAGAGGGAGGATCGACGTCGTTTTGGGGATTCCGCCAACGGTGTCATTCTGTCCTGGATTGCATCTCGCTACTGGCGGGGTGATCATCAAAGGCTCTTGTGACCTCGGTTTCGCCTGGAGGAGTCTTCCGCGATGAGTAGTTTCAGTCGTCTTTCACCAGTGGCTGCGTGCCGCTCCGCCGTTGCCGCCGTGGCGATCACGCTCGGATTTCAATCGAGTATTCCATTGCACGCGGACGAGATTCCGCAGTACACGATCGAGCAATTCTTGAAGACGACCGGCTTTCGCGGGGCGTCTTTCTCTCCTGACAAAAAGAGAATCCTGCTCAGCAGTGACGAGTCCGGCGTGTTCAATGCCTACGCGATCGATGTCGCGACGGGCAAGCGTGAGGCTCTGACGGATTCGAAGGAAGAGTCGATCCTAACGATCGGCTATTTTCCCGAAGACGAACGATTCCTGTACTCCGCCGACCAAGGCGGCAACGAACTCAACCACGTTTATGTTCGAATGCCCGACGGATCGGTGAAAGACCTTACGCCCGGTGACAATCTGAAAGCTCAGTTCGCGGGATGGTCGAAGGACGATCGGTACTTCTACGTTGCGTCGAACAAACGCGATCAACGCTACTTTGATCTCTACCGGTTCTCCATTGCGAGCCTTTCGGAGGAATTGATCTTTCAAAACGACGAAGGCTACGTGCCGGGAAGTGTTTCGCCCGATGGACGATTCATTGCTCTGAACAAAGTCGAGACGCGGGACAACAGCAATGTGTTTCTGTACGACGTCGATTCCAAGTCGACTCGATTGCTCACCGAGCACGAGGGAGACATCAACTATGGCGCCGCCGATTTCAGTCCTGATGGCGAGCACTTGCTGATGACGACCGACCGTGACAGCGAATTCCTCTATCTCGTTCAACAAAACCTTGAGAGCGGCGAACGGGAGACCGTGTTGCAAACGGACTGGGACGTCGTTGGCGCCGGCTACAGCAAGCACGGCAGGTTTCTTGGGATCGCGATCAACGAAGACGCGAAGACTACCTACAAGCTTTTCGAAACCGAGGGCATGAAGTCGGTTGAGTTGCCGGCGATCGAAGGCGCCAGCCTCGCTTCGCTGACGATTGCCGACAGCGAAGATCGAATCGCGATGTACGCCACCAGCGGGAAAATGCCTCGCGACTTGTTCTACTTCGAACTCTCAAGCGACGAGCCAGTGCAACTGACTCAATCATTGAACGCTGACATTCAGCCAGAGCACCTCGTCGACGGAGAGGTGATTCGCTTCGATTCGTTCGACGGGGTCAAGATTCCTGGGATCCTGTACAAGCCACAACAGGCCAACGAAAAGAACCAGGTACCCGCTCTGCTTTGGGTACACGGCGGCCCGGGGGGTCAGTCGACGCTCGGGTATCGGGCGCTGATTCAGTACATGGTCAATCACGGATACTGCGTCTACGCGATCAACAATCGGGGAAGCAGCGGCTATGGAAAGACGTTTCAACAGATGGACGATCAAAAGCACGGCGAAGGCGATTTGGATGACTGCGTCGCGAGCAAAAAGATGCTGATCGCGACGGGCTTTGTCGATCCTGACCGCATCGGCATCCTCGGTGGTAGCTACGGGGGCTACATGGTCTGTGCGGCGCTTGCTTTTCGGCCCGACGAATTCGAAGTCGGAGTGAATCTCTTCGGCGTCACCAACTGGGTTCGAACGCTGGGAAGTATTCCACCGTGGTGGGAGGCCCAGCGGAAGGCGCTCGAAAAGGAAATGGGCGACTTCAACGACACGGAGTACCTGACAAAGATTTCGCCGCTGTTTCACACCAAGAACATCACAAAGCCGCTGATCGTTTTGCAGGGCGCCAACGACCCTAGAGTCTTGAAAGTGGAGTCCGACGAAATCGTTGCGGCCGTCAAAGCCAACGGTGTGCCTGTCCGCTATGAAGTGTTCGACGATGAAGGGCATGGCTTTCGCAAGAAGGCGAACCAACTTCGAGGTTACCATGCGATTCTTGAGTTTTGCGACCGGCACCTCAAGCGAGACTAGCTGAAACGAGCATCGAAAACTCCGAGCGAGCACGCTCGGAGTTTGGCTCATTCGGCCGCAGCCCGCGAAGCTTGCGTCGTGACCGTCGATCTCTCACGAGAAGTCGCCGGTTTGAGACGAATGACATCGATGGCGTGAAGGTCGGCCACCATCAGGTATTCGGCGTTCGGACTGATGCCGATCGAACTGACAGGTTGGCTTCTTCGCGGCAGGGAAATCAGCTCGAGTCCGGTGTGCGTATCCCACACCCGGATCACGCGGTCCTCTCCGACGGTCACGATTCGATCCCCGAGCGGCGACGACTCGATCCGTAACATGGGCCGGCCTCCGCGGACGGAATGGTCTGGCTCGATCGTGAAAGACTCGTCGCTGGAATCGAATTCGTCTCTGTTCAGCGACCAGATCGCGAGCCCACCATCGTTGCTTACCGAGGCGAGCCGATCACTTCCGCCGAGCCATACCATTTCGTTGATGGTGCGCCCGTGCGCGGGCCACTGATGAATTGAGTCCGTGTCCAAGCCGTCTGTGACAACGCCGACGGGGATTCGCATCAGATCACCCACGTAGGTTCCGGCTGCAAGAATGCTTCCGTCGGGGGAAAGTGCCATCGAGGAAATCGGACGCGCATCCTCGAGTTCAATGGTGCGCACTGGACGTGGTTTGCCGAGACGGAATAGTTGGAGCGTCGCAGTGCGGACATTGACTTGATCCTTGCTCGGATCGAGACGTTGGGTGGACGCCACCAGGACGTTATTACGGTCGAGCGCGATCGCCGCGGTGACAAAGGAACTCTCGGGATCCTCCAGTCTAAAGGTAGCCGTTGGTTTCTTTTTGAAGGTTTCGAAGACCTCGACGCGGTCTCGACACGATGCAATGTATCGGCCGTCTCCACAAGCCGCGACATGATCGACAAAACGAAGGTGTCGCTCATCCAGTGTGATCCCATGGCCTGACAGTTCCCGGGTCTGGTAAGGGGAGACCTTGCTGTCAGCTCCGGCGAACGTGGCCACGGCGATGGTCGTCTCATCGGCCCATCTTGCGTAGGTGATGTGCCGAAAGAACTCGGTCCGAGAGCTGCCTTCTTCGTGAGGCTGGCGCCAAGCTCTGACGGTTCCGTCTTCGCTCGCGGTGATGGGTCCAAGAAGCTTGAGATCCCCGGGGTTGCGCGCTGTATCGTGAGACTTGCCCAAGGGAGCTGTCACGATTACGTCCCTCACGGTGCCTACGTGTCCGCGCAGGTCCGCCAAACGGAAGGTCTGAAGTGTCAACTTCTCGGGCGCGTCCTTTCTCGCCGGACGAATCGTTGGCCTGAGCGCCCAGGCGGACACCTCTGGCTCGTCGCCCACGCAATAGAGACGTTTTGCATTGCTCGAGAACCGCACTTGGTGAAGCGCGCCGCTGCTCGCCCGCTTTCGCAGCAAGACTCGTTTTCCGCGCAAATCGTACACGTAGAAGATGCCGATCGAATCACACCAGGCGACCAGATTCTTGGCGGGGTGATAGTCGAGGCCGCGGGCGTTGAGGCCGTGCCAAAGCTTGTCGACACGAGTCAGTTGCTTTGGGCCAACCTGCCAATGTTCGACCGCCCCCGCTTGCTCGACTTCGATCCCGGGGCCACCACGGGCAACGAGCAGATCCTGGGCGGAATAAAAACAGAGTGAGCCGACCTGTGTGTTTTCATTTGTTGACAGTTGTCTGGACTCGGAAAGCTTGCCGGTCGGTGTGACGCTGTACGTCTCGAGCCAGCTTCGACGATCGGTTGGCTGCGAGCCTTGCGCCGATTTGCCGCCACCGACGGCGAGCCACTTTCCGTCGGTCGAGAACGCCACCGCATAGCCAGGTTGCCGTGAGGCTCGCGTCCGTCGCTCGCCCCGAACGTTTCTTAGGAGATCCCAGGTGATGATCACTCCGTTGCTATCGACGCAGGCGAGGACTCGCCCGTCGGGGCTGATATCGATCGCATGGACCGCCGCGGCCGATTCGGTGCAAAGCTCGGTCAGCTCGGCGTCTTCACCATCGCTCAAAGAGCATTGAAGAATTCGCCCGCTGTCGGTCCCGACATACAGCGTGTTCCCGTCGGGGGATCGCGTAATGGCCGTCAAGGACATGCCCGGCAAGATCGATTCTGCTTTGACGGACGGACGGACTACCATCGCGGGACTGTTGGCGACTGAATTCAGTAGTCTCCACTCCCAACGCCGTTGTTCCTCGCCGATATCGGAGAGCATTTCTTGGCCACGTCGTCGGTCGCCGTGAGACAATTCCTGGGAAGCGCGCGCGAGCCGCAACAGATTGCGTTGTTCGAGCAGCGCTTGGCTGCGAAAACTGTTGGCGCGCTGCTGTTCGACCAGATGATCGGCTCGGTCGCTTAGTTCCCAATGCTCGACACGCGAGAGCGCAAAGCCGGCCGCGAAGAGGACCAGCAGCGGAATGGTGATCCAAAGCATGGTGGCGACGGGACGGGCGCGAAGGAAGACGATCGCTTGCTCGATCGCCGTGACCTTTCGCGCGCGGATGGGCTTGCGCTCACGGAATCGTTTCAGGTCGTCACGCAATTCGCTGGCGGATGCATATCGCGCTTTCGGCGATTTCGCCAGACACCGTAGGGTGATCGTTTGCAAGTCGCGTGGGATGCTCGGACGATGCTGCCGCGGCGCTGACGGCATCGCGTGCTTCACGGATTCGAGAACGTCGCTTGTTTTGCCGACGAACGGTGGCTTCCCGACGAGCATCTCGTAGAGAACGGCGCCGAGTGAGTAGATGTCAGAAGTCGGTTCGCTCGAGTCTTTGCCTTCGGCTTGCTCGGGGCTCATGTAGGCGGGCGTGCCGAGCATCGTCCCTTCGGTGGTCAAACCGGAGGAAAACTCGGGATAGCTGGCGAGTCCGAAATCCAACACCATCGGACGCCCTTTGCTGAGCATCACGTTGGCGGGTTTCAGATCGCGGTGAACAATCCCGTGGTCGTGAGCACACGCAACGGCGTCAGCGATTTGAATCATCCAATCGGCGGCGCGATCGCAATCCATCGGGCCGCTCTGGTTGAGCGAACTGGCGAGCGACGGTCCATCGATCCATTGCTGAATCAATATCGGCAGGCCGTCTTCGATCAAAACTTCGTGGACCTGAACCACGTTGGGGTGGGAGATAGCGGCCGCGGCGCGGGCCTCGGTTTTGAAGCGAGCGGCGGTGGTGTCACTCATGACCCGAGTGGCATGCGGCACTTTCAATGCGACCCAGCGGTCGAGCCGATCATCGCGTGCGCGCCACACGCTTCCGGTCGCGCCCGACCCGAGTCGTTCCTTGACTTCGAAGCGACCGAGCCAGGCGGTTTTCGATTCTTCGTCGACCAGCGACGCCAAGCTACCGATGTTCGGGAGGCGTCGCGGGTTCTCCGACCACTCGAACTCGGTCGGGTCGTGATCCGGTCGATCTCGCGTCGCGAGGTGCGGGATGTCTTCGGTGGTTTCTTTCGCGTCGCGGTAGGAGGCATCGATCGCGTCAAACTCGTGCGTCAGCTGCTCGCGCCATTCGACCGGCACGCCCGCGAGAAATGGTGCCCGCTCCACTTCGCCTTCCTGGAGCGATGCTTCATAGGCGTCACACAATCGATCGATGGCTATCCACTTTTCACGTGAATCGGTCGATGGGTTATTCCCCGGGGTTTCCATGAGGGTCCTCCAGGAACGGAATCCACAGGCGTCGAATGAGATTCAGTTTCCGCTCCACGGTCCGCGTCGCACAGCCGAGTTTTTCGGCGATCTCTTCGTTCGTGAAACCTTCCAGTTTGTGGGCCACGATCCCGCGCAAGGTCGCTTCGGAGAGTTGCTCGAGGAATTGCTCGAGGACTTCTTTTGACACCGCTTCGTCTTCCGCCGAACGTTGGGCATGATCGTGGACCGTATCGATCGGGACTTCTTCACGCCGGTTCGCACTTCGTCGCGGTGCGGTGGTTTGCACGGTCGACTCGGTCGCGCCGCGATCACCGATACCGAGCCGATTGGTGTTTGACTGCGTCGGGCCGCCGGACGGACGTCGCGAACCCTCACCGCCGCGGCAGACCGCGTTTTCGTAGCGGACCGAGTCAATGGCCTTATTGCGAGTCAAGCGGGCAAGAATCGCCCAGGCCTGTCCGCCAGAGACCAGCGCGTCGAGTTGGCCGGTATCGATCCGTCCG
>JBCBLJ010000215.1:0-10814 GCA_038520195.1 Planctomycetota bacterium | reverse complement strand
TCCCATCGTGCTCGCCGGTGGCGCAGGTGGACAGATCGAGACCGGTCGATTGATCGATTCCGCCGGAGTGCCCATGTAGTCGAGCATGCTGAGGAACAGATTCGCCATCGGGCACTCTGTTCCGGCATCGATCAATCGACCGGTCTCGATCTGTCCACCTGCGCCACCGGCGAGCACGATGGGAAGATTGCCGTGGTCATGACGGTTGCCGTCGCTGATGCCGCTCCCGTAGAGCACCATCGACTGATCCAAGAGAGTCGAGTCACCGTCGCTCACCGAATCCAACTTCTCAAGGAAGTAGGCGAACTGTTCGACCAGGTAGTGATCGATCTTTTGCAAGTTGCCGACCAGCTCCGGACGATCACGGTGGTGGCTCATTCCGTGGTGGCTGTCCTTCACACCGATCTCGGTGTACCGACGATTCCCACCGGCGTTGTCCAGCATGAATGTGGCCACTCGTGTGGTGTCCGTTTGAAAGGCGACCACCATCAGATCGAACATCAATCGCGCATGTTCGCGAAACACTTCGACCCGGCCGTATGGGACTTTGAGATCGGGCAAGGAAGCCGAGTCCTCTTCGTCAACTCGCTCAATGCGCCGTTCGATTTCACGAACGCTGGTGAAGTACTCGTCCATCTTCCGCGCGTCCGCCTTGCCGAGCTGTTTCATCAGCCGGCTCGCATCACCTTGAACCACGTCCAGGATACTCTGACGGATTCGATTGGTTTCGCGCCGCGTTGCCGCGTCGCCTGTACCGAACATGCGATCGAAGGCCATCCGCGGGATGGTTTCCTTCGGCATCGGCTGGGTTTCATTCTTCCACGAGATGTTGCTGCTGTACGCGCAACTGTAGCCTGAGTCACAGCTGCCCGCATTTCGGCTGCTGACCAAACCGAGTTCGATGGAGGGTAGCCGCGTTTTTTCGGCAAGCTGGTTGGCGGCGACTTGGTCAACCGAAATACCGAGCCGGATACTTCCGCTGGTCTTCAACGGTCGAGCGGCAGTGAGGAACGTCGACGCACATCGCGCATGGTCACCGGCGCCGTCACGATGCGAACGTCCGTTGTCCAGCGTGAGTTGGTTGATCACATTCAGTTTGTCTTTCCATGGAGCAATGGGCTGCAGCGTTTCGGAAAGCTGCCAATCATGCTCCGAGCCTTGGCATCGCCACTTCGGAACGATCACGCCGTTGGGGAAGAAAACGGATGCCATCCTTACGGGACGTTTGACCGAATCCGGAGAGGCGAACGCACTTCGGGCGAGTGGCGTCATCGCCTCGAGCAGCGGCAGCGCGAGGGCGGCCGTGGTTCCACGAAGCAGGGTTCTGCGATCAAGCATGGTTCATCACCGTGAGGGTCTACGGTTTGGCGGGCGTGTCTTCGGCGGGACTGTTTGCGGTGGGCTGTCGATGGCTTTCGAATCGGAATGGTCGGCTGAGGACGACTTCGGTAAGGATGTCGGCCATGGGATAGTCTTCGTCACGAGTCCGCTCGAGAATATCGTCGATCGTACAGCGGTCGCCCGGTCGGACTTCGCGGCCGATCGCATAGGCCAGCAATCGGCGGGTGAGTGTACGGGCGAGCGCTTCGACTTCACTCTCGGCAAGGATCGACGCCAGTTCCGCTGCGCCGTCGAACGAACGGCCGTCGGGCAACGCACCGCTCGCATCGATCGCGACCTTGCCGTCCGTGGTTCGGTATCGTCCAACGGCGTCAAAGTCGTCCAGGCCAAAACCGAGTTGGTCCATCACCCGATGACAGGACGCACACGTTGCCACCTCGCGGTGTAATTCTAGCTGTTGGCGGAGGGTCGCATCGAGATCAGCCGTTTTCGTCTCTTCCAATTCCGGCACACCGGGGGGCGGATCTGGGGGCTTGGTGCCCAATATGTTCTCGAGAATCCACTTCCCTCGGAGGACGGGGCTGGTTCGCGTAGGGGTGCTGGTCAGCGTCAGGATGCTGGCATGAGACAGGATGCCTCGGCGAGGCGTTTCGCGCAGCGAAACCCGCTCGAGTCCGGCCGGCCTGGCGGTGATCCCGTAATGTTCGGCGAGCCTTGCGTTGAGAAACGAATAGTCGGCGGTAAGGAGCTCGCGGACGGGACGATTTTCGCGAAGCAGATGAAGGAAGAGGGCTTCGGTTTCGTCCGCCATGGCCTCTCGAAGCTCGCCGCTGAACCCGGGAAAGGTCTCCTGATCGGCTTCATGATCGTCAAGGTTTCGCAAGCCCAACCACTGAGCCGCGAAGTCACTCGCGAGTGCTTCGGCCCGCTCATCGTGAATCATCCGCGCGACTTCACTCCGCAACCGTTTGTCATCGAGCTTGCGTTGTTCGGCGTTTCGAAGCAGCGCCTCATCAGGCGTGCTACTCCAAACCAGGTAGGACAAACGCGAAGCAAGCTGTGATTGGGTGAGGGGAAAGTCACCGTCGTCATTTGGCTCGGCATCGGCCGGGGGCGTCTCGATTCGATAAAGGAATCGCGGGCTCACCAACAGCGCCGAAATAGCGACCTGCATTGCGCGATGAAACGACTTTCCTTCACGCGTCATTTGCTCAGCAAGCTGTGCATAAGGACGGACCTCTTCGTCGGTGACGTCACCGCGAAACGCCAATCGCATGAACGGCCTGAGGTTCTTGGAGGCATGGTATTCGACATCACGATACACCTCTCCGCGCTCGGGCGCGATGGACCGTATCAACTGGAACTGTTGCGGCGGAAAGACCTCGTCTGGGAAACGTTCGGGCCCGCTCACACGTAGTGAACGAAACATGAAAGGGTATTCTTCGTGCGAGATTCGACGGGCCGGTTCAATCGGCTCACCGAGCTGCTGAAGAATGGCCGCCATTTTCTCTTCCTGCAACTCATCCAATCGTGTTGTCTTGGAGGTATCGACCTCAAAGTCCGTTTCGTCGTCGTTTGCAATTGGAACGAAGGCGAGACGGTGTTTCCCTTTGGAGAGCTTGATGCGGATGCGAAACGACTGCGAACCGCCACCTCCGCCGTAGTACTTCAGCGGTTGAATACCACGTAGCGTTTGGGTCTCGTCGTAGACGGCGACGCGCATCGGTTTTTGACTCCGACTGACAACACCGCCACGGACATCAATTCGATAGTCACCCTCGTAGGGCGTTTCGAAGTCAATCCAAACGAGAGCCTCTTGTTTGACGAAACGGCCGTTGAACCGGCCCACGACATAATCGCCATCGACGGGAAGCTGATCGGGCGCGACGTCGAGCGAGAGTCGAGGCAACTCCGCCGGATCCAAAATGGCAGCGGCCGCGACGCGCTCGGCGGCGTCCATGTATTTTTCGACCAGGATCGGACTGGTCGTCAACATGTTCGCGTTGTTGTCAAATCCGCCGCCGACCTCATCGGAAGGGAAGCGATCAGCCGGACGCAGATCGACGCCGAAAAGGTCTCGGACGGTGCGATTGTATTCGGAGCGGTTGAGCCGACGGATCGTGATCCCATCGGATTTAGGACCGAGATCACAGGCCGTTGAATAGAGCGTCGCCTCGAGTGCGGCGACCAACTGCTTCCGCTCGTCGGTCTCGGGCAAGTCGGCGTCTGAGGGCGGCATCGCACCAAATCGGACCATCTCGAGGACGCGATTGACTTCGGCCATCGAGACGTCGCTCATTGTCTCGAACGGCGAAAGGTCGAGACCGCCTTCTTGAAGATCCTCGTTGTGGCAATCGATGCAATAAGTGGTCAGCAGGGGAAGCCCCGATCCCTTCCATTGGGTGACCGATGCATCCGATTCAGGTTCCTCTGCCGAACCGGGCCGAATCAAAATGGAACACATAATCAACCCGGCACACCAAAGCGAAACGGTGAGCGAGCTGGGTGTTGGCAGACGCACTGTCTGCGATCGATGCGTTGACATCGAGCGATCGATCACTTGATAGTTCCAGGATGTTGGACCGACGGGAGGGGCACCGGGGGGGGGCACCGGGGGGGGTGCGTGTCGGTGTGGTGGGGCCTCCTATTGTAGAACTGTGGGCAATGATTGCCAGCCGAATCGTCGTTGGGTGCCTATTTGCCTCAGGTCGATTCGTATTTTCCGGCGTACTCCAGGAATTCCGGGGGCAGCTTTTTGGGTCGACCAGTGTGATCCACGCTGGCGATGGTGGAATCCGCGTCGCAAATCAGCGTTTCGTCACGGAAGATCCGGTAATGGTGTCGGAGCCGCACCTTGCGGATTTCGGTGACACGGACCTCGAGTCGCAGCCAATCATCGAATTCCGCGGCGGCCATGTAGCGAACACTCATTTCGGTAACGACCAGCAATCGGCCGGCATCCTCCACCTGTTTGTAGGTAACGCCACCGGCCCGCAGCATTTCGACCCGCGCATCCTCGAAGTACTTGATGAAGTTGGCGTGGTGGACCCGCCGTTGACCGTCGGTTTCGTGGTATGCGACGCGAAACTGGTGCGTGTACTGCAGGAGTGAAGTGTCTGGCATGGTGTTGTGCGGAGGTCGTTCAACGAGTGAGGCGGAGATCGGATGGCGAAGACCCGGCGCGCCGACTCGGCCGGACCAAGGTTGGGGCGGAACAACTAAAAGCCGATCGACTCGGATTTGGGCCATTGACTCGGGGTAGCGAGACGCCGACCAGAATTGACCCTCCTGTCTTGCAAAGCGTACACTCTGCCCGTCAGGGGGATCGAGCCAGGGGAACACCGTGGCGATCCCCCTACGAAGAGCAACGAGGTTTTCATGGAATCGGATGAGGGAAGTGGTGACGGTGGCGGAGCCGGCACGAAGTTTGAAACGGCGCGTGGCCGCAACTTTCCGGCACTGCGACAATTCACGATCTTCCTCGAGAATCGAGTCGGCCAGCTACTGGAGGTGGTTCGTCGGTTTGAGGGAACCGGTATTCGCATCTGCGCCCTTTCGATCAACGATGCCGCCGAATGCGCGTTCGTGCGTTTTCTCGTCAACGACGCCGACCGCGGTCGTGAGATACTCGAACGCAGCGGATTAGCACTCATCGAAACCGACCTCCTGGGTGTCCAGCTGCCCGAAGGGCCGCAACCGCTCCTTCGCGTTTGCACCGCTCTGCTGCAAGCGGAACTCAACATCATCCAGGCGTATCCGCTGATTGTGCGTCCCAACGGGAAACCCGCGGTCGCGATCAGGGTGGAGAACATCGAGACGGCGATGGAAACACTCAATGAGAAGGGTTTCACGATCATCACCGAGGGTGACTTGGACGACAATCCAACCATCGACCAATAAAAAAAGACCGAGCAGGGCTCGGTCTTTTTGCACTCGCGTTGCGTGAGGGAATCAATCGCGCGGCGGTTTGACGTTTTTTGTCGCCGTTGTGCTTGTTTGGGTGGAGCGACGGTTCTCGCGTTGAATCGCTTCGTAAACTTCCTGTCGATGAACGGGAATCGACTGCGGAGCTTCAATGCCGAGACGAACTTTGTCACCGCGGATATCGACGATTGTCACAACGACATCGTCGCCGATCATGATGCTTTCGTCGCGGTGTCGGGATAGGACCAGCATGACGGCCTCGACATCAATAAAAGAGCGTGGAACTAGGCAGGGAAAGTCTGAACATCAGTGGTGCGGGAACGAGCCATCGCTCCCTCGCACAACCTGTTCATCGACCGAGCCGCGTTGTGATTTGATATCGTTCGCTCGAAGTCGGCACATAGCGGTCGTGCCGATTCATCGCGCACCGCCGATTAGACTGAAAGAGAAGCAGCGGCCGATTCGGTGAGCGAAACGCGTCGGAATTTCGTCGTCACCGGTGATCAAGCGACGCGTTGCATGCGTCGCACCAGCCCGGAAGACTTTGCGGCCGTTACCGATCCGCTGGACAGAATGACCGTTTGCGATGAATCCCCTTCGGCCAAGTTTGCGGCCGGGGCCCTGCGTGGTAGTGCGCACTGGATCGGGTGGTCATTGTTGGTAATCAACTGACATCCCAAACGGCGGCTCAGATTAAGCACGATCGGTGAACGCAAATTCGTGGTCATCTTTTCCGCGTAGCCCGAGACGGTCGTCAAGACATAGACCTCCGCGCCAGGCTTGAGGTGCAAACTCGCCAAGTCTCGCCTCGTGACTTGGATCCGGTAGTCATCAAAGAAGGCTCGCGGACTGATGACCGGGAGCGCCCGGTCGGCTCGCGAGGCGCTTTGGAGCCAAACGACCGCCGGATTGTCGTGATCTGGAAGCAGCGCCCAATCGCGAAGCGTCTCCATTCCCACGAGCCCCGCTGGGAAAAGAAACAACTGATCCTGGTCCAGGGAGATGGTGCCGAAACGGTGAGTGTCGATCCGCATCGTGGAGGCTTGGTGTGGAAAGAATGATAAATCGTCTACACGCTCAAATTCGGTATCGGCGTGATGCCCTTCGAAATCAACAAAATCGACAAAGACTCTCGCGCTTCAAGTACAGGGATTCTTTGCAATACCGTCGCGATCAATGCGATGAGCCGCCTTTGCGCGCGCGGACCATCGACCACGACAGCATCGGGATGCTCCAAAGCACCTCGCTTGACCAGATGGCGCGTTATGCTCAGTGGAAACGAACCAAGTCATGCACGTGAAACACGGATGTTTCATGGCGGGCAGGCAACGCGATTTCATCAGAGGTTTAGGGTTGATGTCACCGAAATCGGCTTTCGTCGTCCTTGTTGCGATCGGCGCATCGATGATGTTCCTCTCAGGCTGTCAAAGAAAGCGCAAGGACCTGGACTACTCCTATGACGTTTATCAAACCTTCACGGTGGCGGAACTCGGCGAAGAGGAAATCGTTCAGTTCGATTCCGTGTTTTGGGAACCGGACGACACGCAGTCATTGCGGGAGAAGATCCATGCTCAAGGGATCGCCGACGGGCGAGTGGTACTCGAGATCGGCACCGGCACCGGACTGCTTTCTTTGCTCGCGCTCGCTTCAGGGGCTAACCGTGTGGTCGCGACGGACATCAATCCGGCCGCCGTCGCGAACGCTAATTACAACGCGGCGATGCTAGAGTTGGAGGAGGGACTGGATGTTCGTATTGTCGATCCCGCCGACCCGTCTGCCTTCTCGGTTATTAAACCGGAAGAACGATTCGATTTGATTTTATCGAATCCGCCGTGGGAGGATGGCACGATCAAATCGCCGGCCGATCACGCATTTTATGACCCTGGGTTTGCGCTCATGGATTCGATTTTGCAAGGGCTGCCGACACACCTTCGCAGCGGCGGGAGATGCCTGCTGGCGTACGGGCATCGACCAGCGATCACGCGTTTACTCGCCAAGGCCGAAGAGTACGGTTACCAGGCCAAGCTGCTCGACGATCGCGAGCTAGAGTCGTTGCCGGACGATTTCTTGCCGGGAATGGTCATTGAAATCCGACTGCCGACCAAGTCCCGTCAAGGATCGGGATCGAAGCCGAACGGTGTCGAGTGAAGTAAATTCGCTTGCGATCAGGTCGGGTGCGACACTAATATTGGGTGGTCGGTTTTTTATTTCTCATTTGAGTGCCGACTCTTATCACGCGTTGCGAGTTGGAATCGCCATGATTCATTACACCTGCGATCGCTGTAAGCACGCCATCGATCCTGAAACGGAATCGCGGTATGTCGTCGAAATCGACATCCGATTGGCTGGCGAAGGCGATCACTTCGGCGAAGGAACGGAAGATTTAGACCAACTCTCGGAGCTGCACGATCAACTGCAGCGAGAATCCAGCGGCGAATTAGCCACTGGTTTAGCCGAGAAGAGTTGCGAGATCGAGGCGGTGGGATGCTTCGAAGGCGAAAACGGATCCGAGCAGTTTGATCTATGTGCTCAGTGTTATGAAGCCTTCGTCAGCAATCCTCTGGGTCGTGAGATCGCGGTGGGGCTCGGGTTCAGCAACAACTAAACCGCCCCGCCAGCGGGGTTCGGGACAGGCGAGATAGGACTCGTGCATCGAAGGTGCATTGACGCTACGCTATCACGCTTGGAATGGACTCCGGCGGTAGTTTATTTCGCTCTTCTTCTCGTCGAACTCATCGCACGCGCCCGATCATGAATGCCTCATCTCGTTGCCGTCCCGCAGGGCGGCACACCACTCGCCTCTCGTCTCAACAGCTCGAATCGCGACGACTCCTCGCGGCAAGTCTCGACCCTGAACTTGCGAGCGACTTTGAATCGGATGAGCGCATCATCAGCTTCTTCCACGGGCCGCTCAAACCCGGCCGCCCCATCCCGCCGATCCAGGCGATCTCGCCGACGGTGCCGGACGAAACGCTCTTGGCGGAAGAGACCGATGGTGAAGATGGCGATGACCCCGTCGGGGCGCCGCCCTTTCCGGTCGAAGACACCTTCAAATTGCACAGTCGGCCGGATTCGAATTTCACCATCTACCTCGACTTCGACGGACACACGTCGGTCGGCACGTCTTGGAATAGCAGTTACGGCATCCCCGAGATCGTCCACCCGAACTATTGGGGCACGTTCAACAACAACTTCTCGAACGGTCGACTGGAACTGATCCAGGAGATCTGGCAAGTCGTCGCCGAAGACTTTGCCCCATTTGACGTGAACATCACCACCGAAGAACCCGTCGATCTGGATGATCTGCGATACAACGGATCTTCCGACACCCGTTGGGGCTCGCGAGTCCTGATGACCAAGGACACGTTCGCCAACTGTGGCTGCGGCGGCCACGCCTTTATCGGCGCATTTGATGACTCGCAGGACGAAGCGGCGATCGTCTACAACGGCGGCCTCAACGCGGGCAGCGAAACCGTCAGCCACGAAGTCGGCCACCAACTGGGGCTTCAGCACGACGGCGTCGGATCAACGACGTATTCGCGAGGCCACGGAAGTGGGGCGACCGGTTGGGGACCGATCATGGGCGCGCCGTTTAGCAAGTTGATCACCCATTGGAGCAAAGGCGACTACTTTAACTCCAACCAGAGCCAAGATGATTTGACGATCATCACTAGCGCGCAGAACTTTCCCTATGTCGCCGATGACTACGGCAACGCGCAAGCCGATGCGGTCCCCTTGATCGAGTCCAACACCACGGACGTCGAGTCCTTCGGCATCATCGAACGAAACGATGATGTCGACTGGTTCAAGTTTTCGACCGGAGGAGGTGACGTCTCCCTGGATGTCGATGTGCTCGGCCACAAACCCAACCTGGATGTTTGGGCGGGACTGTTTGACGCCGCAGGAAACTTCATCGCGCAAGCGAACCCGCAGGATTCACTCTCGGCAAGCTTTGCAACCCAAACGCTTGCTGCGGGCGACTACTACGTGATGATCGACGGCGTCGCCCGCGACGGGTCTTACGACCCGATTCTCGGTCAATTCGTCGAGCCGGATCCGCTTCCGTATATGGTTGAAAATCCGCTCGGCTACAGCGACTACGGCAGCATCGGTCAGTACCGCATCTCGGGAACGATTGTGGATCCGGGGACCCCCACGGTCAGTGTCTCAGCCGATAGCGAGTCGGCGCGAGAAGGCGAGTCCGCTTTTTTCACCCTGACCACCAGCGACGGCGGCTCAGCGGATGTCACCGTCGCGATACGCTCGACGCGTCAAACTGCCCCCGGTACACCCGCACCCAATTCAACGGAAGACGCCGATTTCTCCGGTCCACTGACCCAGGTGGTTTCCATCGTCAACGGCACGGCGACCGTCGAGATCCCGCTCGTGGACGATGAGCTGATCGAAGGGGTAGAGCGATTCGAACTCGAAATCATCGACCCCGCGACCTACACCATCGCGAATCGCTTGGACGCGATGAACGTTCTTGAGAGCCGAACTTCGTTCTTTCTCACCGAAGATTCGAGCTCCAGCGTTGAAGGCGATCCGGGTGACGACATCACTCATACGTTCACCGTCAGCCGCCTCGGCCGAGATGACCAAACCCAGGTCGTTGGCTGGCGTCGGTTGGCGAGCGGTTCGTCTCCTGCGGACAACGACGACTTCCAAGGTGCTGACACGGGGACCGTCACCTTCGCACCGGGCGAATCGTCCCAAACGATTTCGATCGTCGTGGCGGGAGACTTGGACGTTGAGTCCGACGAAGAGTACTCCATCGAGATTTTCACGCCCGTCGGTGAGTCCTTCGAAATCGAAGAAACTCGATCCATCGCCGAGGGCACCATTCGCGACGACGAGTCGATCATTTCGCTGACGTCGGAGGCGCAGTTTCGATTGCGGCAAGTCAGCTTCTCCAACGGGAATTTTGACCACTGGGCGTTCGACAATTTCGTGATCTCTGGCACAGCGATCAATGAAGATTTTGATCCGGACACCGACTCCGCTCAGTGGGCCGAGATCGCCGGTGCCGTCACGGGATCGACGTTCCCGAACACGGACGGCAACGCGCTGTTTTTCAATCAGGTTCCGTCACGCTTCGCTGCGACCGTCCCGGTCACGCCGGCCCCGGGAGCGACGGTCGCGTTTGACATCATCTTCGCCGACGCCAACGGTAACGGACTCAACGCCACCGAGAACGGCGAAGATGTCGTCCTGGAGTACTCTCTCAACGGAACAGACTGGAACCAGATTCGTCGCTTCGACGAATCGGAGTTCACGAGTTGGACGCCGACCACGACAGACCTTCCCGTCGAAGCAACCTTCTCGCCGACGGAGTTCCTGGAAACCGATAGCGGCACCAACACTCAGTCCATCCTGATTCCACGACAAGGCTTCCTCGACAAAGAAATCTCCATCGAGTGGGAGATTTCGCCGACCGGAACGGACGCCGTCTCCGCGGATGACTTTGTCGGCGGTTTCCCGTCGGGAACAGCAACCATCGCGGCGGGCGACATCTCGACAACCATCGACATTCCGATCTCGGGTGACAC
>JBCBLJ010000009.1:0-34935 GCA_038520195.1 Planctomycetota bacterium | reverse complement strand
TCGCCGATGACGCCCGCTTCCTCAAACGCTTCGTTTGCGGCCGACTCCTCTGGCGTCATTCCTGGTTCGATGGAGCCTTTCGGTAGGACCCATCCTCCGGTTGTGTGCGATGTGATCAGGACCAAATGTACTTCCCCAGCTACCTCAAGATGGGGAATCGCACCGGATTGAAGTTTCAAACTGTCCACACCGTTACCCTCAAAAGGAAGCGCCAGCGACCGAGTGTCAGAATCAATAACTCCTCGGCTTGTTGCAACGATCCGTTGAGGCAAAAGACGACGGAAACGAGGAAGAATCGTTGCACAGACACTATTCGCTTTGTCCAACTCTGATACTTTGAGCTTGGAAGGACTAGAGACAAGCAAGATCAGAGGCATTCCTTTGTCAGATTCATCGCGCGACGCGGCGGCATTGTTGGATTTCGAGCCAGAGGTACAGGCATTTTACGACGATGTCGTGACTGGATTGGCGGCAAAACCAAGATCACTACCTTGCAAATACTTCTACGACCAACGAGGGTCGCAGCTCTTCGATCAGATATGCGACCTCGAAGAGTATTACCTGACAAGAACCGAGTCAGCGATCATGGCGCGTTACGGCGCCGAGATGGCGGCCCAAATCGGACCAGGAGTGATGTTGGTCGAGTACGGCAGCGGTAGCAGCATCAAAACACGAATTCTGCTCGACCATCTCGAATCACCGGTGGCGTATGCACCCGTGGACATTTCGCGGGATCATCTGATCGAGAGTGCGAACGAACTGTCGCGACGTTTTCCAGCGGTGGAGGTATTGCCGGTTTGCGCAGACTTTACGGAAACTTTCGAGTTGCCCGATCCCACCCACGAGCCAACCCACAATGCGGTGTATTTCCCGGGATCGACGATCGGCAATTTCACTCCCGATGAAGCGGAGCAGATGCTGCGGCAGATCGTAGAACTCTGCGGTTGCGGCGGCGGACTGCTGATTGGTGTGGATCTACAGAAAGATCGATCGGTCATCGAGGCGGCTTACAACGACTCAGAAAAGGTAACCGATGAATTCAACTTGAACTTGCTGCATCGGATGAACAACGAGTTGAACGCGGACATCCGAGTCGATCAGTTCAAGCATCGAGCGATTTACAACGAGGAAAAGGGTCGGGTCGAGATATCGCTAGTCAGTCAATGCGACCAAGTCGTCCAGATCGGTGACGCCGCCTTCGAGTTAGATCAAGGCGAGTCGATCCAAACCGAATACTCGCACAAATACACCATTGAAGGTTTCGCTCAGATGGCGGCGTCAGCGGGCCTCACCCTTCGCAAACACTGGACGGATGACGCCAAACTCTTCGGTGTGATGCACTTCGTTGCGAAATGAAGTTTCTGCACGCGCAATGAGGATGAGATTAAAGGCATCGCGCACTGATCGATCCATGGGAACTCCCTTTGGGTCCCGCCGGACCGAAGGCCAGTGACGGCCTTATCACGGCGGCAACTCCTCATCGCAGTCAGCAGCCGCGTTGGTCATGGAGGCCGATCGACCGGCACAGCGCTAGGGTAGTTCTTTCTCGGCCGTTTCTTTGAGTTTGGCTATTTTGGCCCGCTGTTTCTCGAGGTTCTCGAGCGCTTTTTTGGCGATCTCAGCCTCCGCGGGATTCTTCAGCTTCGACTTAAATACCTCCACGTTGCGTTCAATGTTTTGCAGCGACCGTTCAAGCCCTTTGATTCGAGCAAGCTTTGGATTCACCGGTGGAGCTTTTGGTAGCGGTTGGACCGCCGGCCGTCGGTTCTGGGGCGCGGGTTGAAAGCGTGGTTGCGGAAGGATCGGCCTGACCTGCGGCCGGGCGACGATCACCTGCCGGGGGATGGGTCGAAGATTCGGTTCTTGCGGCGGATTGAGCAGACGTTTCGCGATCAGTGCGATCCCATCGGACCGTTTTGCGAGTTTCTCCAACACCTCTTTCGCTCTTTCATTTGCTTCTTGATCCGACGACTCGTAGAACTTCTTGAGTATCTCCACTAAGCGAGAGGCTCTTTCCGCGCTGGAGTCGGTTATGGATTCACCCAGCACCTCAATCGCAGAGACGCCCATCCGTTGAAGCTTGCGGTACGCCTCTTGCCGCTGCGAAAAACTAGGCGAATCCAGTTGCTCAAGCACCAACTCGATACCTTCTGGATTCGGTACTGGCGTCTCCTCGGCGAATACGCCCGGCGAGATTCCAAGGAGGAACGTGAAGACCAGAAGTCGCTTGATGCACGTCATTTCTTTTCCGCCTCAAGCTGCTTTGTGAGGCTCGAAACCTGCCGAATCAGCAAATCGACCTTTGCCTCGAGCGATTGCATTCGTCTTTCCAATGCGGAGTCAACGGCATTCTGTTCACCTGACTGTGACTCGACACCGACAGCCGGTTCCTTTTCCGCCGCGTTCATGGCGAGTTGCTTTTCGCGCTCACCGATCATTTCAGTCAGTTTGCGCGACAGTTGTTTGTAATCCAACTCGATGAGAACGAAGTACTGCATCTCGGCGACCTTTCCGAGATCGTCGATCGCCTTGAAGTGGATCGGGATCGCACTGACGAGTCCCTTGGGTCTCCGGCCCAGGATTTTCGTCGAGCCCTCCATCAATCCGATCGCGAGTTCGCGAAGCTGGGTCGTGGCACGGTCAGAGTCGTACCGAGCGAGCGACGGCAGCAAGAGTTTTTCGCACTCTTCGACAATCTTGGCGCGATCGAGTGTGACCTCACCCGTCTGGTCGTTCATGCTGGCGCCTTCGAGTCGGCTCAACCAATAGTACTCGTAAGGCCCCTCACCTCCGATCAGCTTGTGGGTCAGCTTGGTTGATTCATCCGCGAGCAAAAAGGTGGACTGCACCGGCTCGACATGAAACTTGACAGGCGCCTTGATCGGGTCGGTCGCTTCGGCCTTGGGTGGCTCCGCCTGCCAACGATAAATTCGATCGGCGATCGATATGTAGGTTGTGTCGCCCACGGCCTTCATTCCATGAAACGCGTTGTTCGCGACATTGCCCGATTGCGGCGAAAGCGTCACATTGAGAATCGGGATCCGTTCGAGTGTTGGTACCTTGGGAGAGGAAACAACGAGCTGCACTTGGCGTTTGGATTTGTAACTCGAACCGTTCCGAATTTGCGAAAGTGACTTCTCGAGTGTAACGGTAAGCCCACACGCCAATTTCACAGGACCCGCTGCCTGGATCATCCCATTGCCAGCGCGCATCGATCGGTTGACCTGATTTGTCGGCGGCTTGACGATTCGGAGAAACTGCCCATTGGTGAGGCTGCGGTTCGCACCTTTCAGCTGAGGGATCTGACCCGGGTTGATTAGCAACTTTGGTTTGCCCGAATCGAAGTCAACAAGCATCCCTTCCGACATGGTTCCATCGGCGAAGGTAAGAGAAGGCCGTCCAGACGATCGGGACGAGTTGGATGGACCGCCCAGGGTTCGGAGTCGCTGAAGAGTGTTGATGTCATAGACATCGATTCCATTGCCGTGATGCAGCAGCAAATTCCCATCGCGGGTGCTGACCTGCGAGAGAGGCGAATTCGAAATCAACGTACGAGCGCGCTTGAGAGGGTGAGCGTCGTAGACGTCAACGCGGGTGTTCTCCTGCGCTGGCAATATCGCGAAGCGGTTCTCGAAAACGACCGCTTGCTTGACCGCGTAGGGAATGGTTTTCACCTCGATCGACTGTTTGCTCGCTTCAAGGGGCACCGAGGCGACACGATAGATGGGTTCGGCTTCACCGGGATTACGATGAATCGGCCGACCATACCGGTCCACGCCTTTGCCGGACCAGCAGACCAGCGACTTTCCATCTTCGCTCAGCGCCAACCCGACAGGGTTGATCGGCAATTGCATCGAGGGATGCGCGACGGTGAGATCGATCGTCTGCACGCGGCTGACTTCACCGAACGACAGGGTGATCCTCAGCTCGTGAACGCCGACCTGCTGAACCTCCGGTTTCCATCGAAACCCCTCCTTGGTTTTGACGGCACCATCGGGAAGGTCATCAAAGCTCAGACTGACGGTCGGGTCGCTGGCTCTGACAGTGATGTTGTTCTCGACTGCTACCGTAGCCTCGGTCTTTGAAATCATGACCCGCATAAACGGCTCGCCTTCGAGTCCGAACTCGCTGAGCGGGACGAGTGCGATGTAATTGCGATAGCCATGGATAACGCGTTCATTCTTGTCATCGGCGATGGATCTCCGCCGCAAACCGACCCGCTTAAAATCCGCGTGACCCGCTGTGCCCCGAGGGAGACCCACCGCGTCCCCGAACAGCTCGGCCGGCAAAGAAACCGGGCCTCCCAGGGACGAAAAGGTGTTGTAGGAAGCAGCCATCAACGTCCCGGATTTCGGACTACGGCTCGAACGACGAGAGTCCCCAAGACTTGAACCCACGACAACGGGCTGTGACTTGAAAAAGCATTCCGGAGAGAACTTCAGACTTGCGACGAGAGAATTGAGATCCGCGGAATAAATGGCCGGCCCCGCTGCCGTGTATTCGTTGAATGGCCCGGGCACATAGCGCGGCGTCGAGCGATGCTCATCGTGAATTGAGAGAAACGATGGTTTCTCAGCAGAAAAGTCGGTCGACATCTCCAGTGCATCAAACCCAGATGGCGACCAAGGGCCGCGACGGTAAAAGATGTTGCCGTTCGCAGAGACAGCACAGTCCATTGAGTCATCGACCACGGATCCACGATCAACCATCTTGCGAACATCCACCGCACCGGCGGCCGAGTCATGGCCGCCACCAAAGTTGTAGTAGACGAACGGGTCGTCAGGGTTTTGCGACGCGACGACTGCGGAGACGCCCGCATTCTCGAGGGGTACTTTCTTGACTAATTTGAAGTCACGTGCATCGATCAGGTACATGTGCGAGTCCTGACTACAGACGACGGCAAACAGGCGCTTGTCCTTGTAGCGTTTAAACGTGATCGAGACGGGAGTCTCCCCAACCCGGACATCACCACTTGGTTCCGCCTCGGCGCTGTTCAGAGCCGCCTCGGAGAACAAGTACGCACGGTGCTTGTTGGGATCAACCGTGGCCAAATCACCGGTTTCGGGATTCAACGCGAAATCGGACATCAGTGCCGGCAATTGAACTGTGGTCACCTGACCAAGGGATACGGCGGCCAAGCCGAGCGAGAGGCAGCAAAACGTTATCGCAACAAGCCATGAGCGAGCCATCACAATCTCCCCTTCGAAATACATCTGATTTGGGAAGATTGTGACACGACTCAGGGGGGCATTCAACAGTCCGCGCGGGGCCCAATGCGATAACGCCGTCCTGGCACAATCGCAACAAAATCAATAACTGTTGGAATCGAGTTGCACTTTGCCGCGGAAGATCCAGTAGACGACGGTGGTGTAACTGAGGACGCAGGGCATGCCGATCAAGGCGATTAACAGAATGATCTTGAGCGTCGCTTCGCTGCTTCTTGCATTTTGAAGCGTGATTCCGAAACCAGCGTCGATGGTTGACATCACGAAGTTCGGAAAGATCGCAACGCTGAACAAGGACGCCAGCGCCAAAATCACCATCGACGAGGTGAAGAACGCGTAGCCGGGTTTTCCCAAGTGCATCGCGCGGGGAATGTTCATGACCGCGAGAACGTTGAGCGCGGGCACGATCCAGAGAATCGGATACTCGCTCAAGTTCTTGGTCGCGTGCGGAACGTGCAGGAACGTCGCGACCGTCACAGCGACATACATTGCCGCGAACACATAAAAGAGCGGCAACACACTGCGACGCACACGTTGCTGAAGTTCGTCTTCGGTTTTCAAATACAGGTAAATCGAACCGTGCAAGGCGAACAGGCTGACCGTCAATCCGCCCACCATCAGCGGGTACCAAGTGAGCTGCTCCAGCAGGTTGCCTTCATAACGATACATCTCGCCGATCGACATCCCGGACATCACGTTGCCGCCAGCAATCCCCAATAGCGCGGCGGCCGTGATCGAGGAGAGAAAGAACCCAAAGTCCCAGAACCTTCTCCAGCGAGCGGACTGGACTTTGGAGCGAAACTCCAAACTCACCGCACGGCCGATCAAGCATGTCAGCAAAAGATGAAAGGCTTCGTAAAAGCTACTGAACACTGTCGCGTAGGCGACCGGGAATGCAGCGAAGAGCGCGCCTCCAAACGTGACCAACCAGACTTCGTTGCCGTCCCACAATGGCCCGATCGAATTCATCACCAGCCGTCGCTGCTGATCACCTTTTGCCAGAAAGGGGTGCAAGATTCCAACCCCGAGATCAAACCCGTCCAGAATCGCGTATCCCGAAAGCAGGACGCCCAGCAGCACAAAGCAAAGAAACGTCACGGTGTCGTAAGACAGTGCATCGAATGGATTCATGATTGGTCCTCCAGCATCGATCCACCGAGACTCTTGCCTCCGCTTCCGATCGCCTCCGACAATCGCGGGCGCCGGCGCTGTTTTTGAGCCTCCAACTCCTGCGGCGATTCGGGCCCATGTTGAATCTTGTTGTTGAGCACAAAGATCCAAATGGCGAACAGAAAGGAATAGATGATCGCGAACAAGATGATGGAACTGAGCACTTGCTGCGCCGTCACCGATTCACTGAGTCCGTCTTTGGTCCGGAGCCCAATCATCTCAACGCCGTCTTGGACCGACGGATAGACGATCCAGGGTTGCCGTCCGACTTCGGCGGTGATCCAGCCAGCTTGGTTCGCCGTCATCGCCGCGAGCGGCATCAACACCACCAGCCACATCAACCAGCGGCGCTGCTGGTATTGACTGCGAAACCATGACCAACAAGCGAGCGCCGCAACACCGATCATCAGTGTGCCCAGTCCGACCATCAGATGAAACATCTGAAACGGCAACCAGACCGGCGGTCGATCCTCTTCGGGGATCTGATCCATGCCAGGAACCGGTTTCATCGGGTCGTTGTGGACCAAGAGGCTGAGCAAATACGGTGCTCGCACACCAAAGTGAACGGTTTCGTTTTCGGCGTCTGGCCAACCGAAAAGGTACAGACCCGTCGGTTGTTCACTCGATTCGAAATGAGCTTCCATCGCCGCGAGTTTGGCCGGCTGTGTTTCGACCAATCGCTGGGCGGATGAGTGACCCGTCGCCCCCGCCAGCAACGTGAACAGGAGCGCCGAAGGCAGCGCGACGCTCAAGCAGCGGCCCGCGACTTCCTGGTGACGACCTTTCAACAGATAGTAGCTGCTAACGGATGCCACGAAGAAAGCTCCCAGCACCAGTGCTCCGACAATGGTGTGGCTGAGCCGGTCAAGGCTCGACGGGTTGAACACCATTTCCCAAAAGTCGGTGATTTCGGCGCGGGGCACACTCTGGCCCTGAATCTCTTGCCACACGATTTTGTATCCCGCGGGTGTTTGCTGCCAGCTATTAGCGACAACGATCCAAACCGCGCTAAACACAGAGCCCAGAAAGACCATTAGCGTGCTAAAGAGATGCATCCTCGGTCCAACGCGATCCCAGCCGAACACCAAGATCGCGAGGAAGCCACTTTCGAGGAAGAACGCGAAGACACCTTCGGCGGCAAGTGCCGACCCGAACACATCACCGACGAATCTTGAGTAGGCCGCCCAGTTCGTGCCGAATTCGAACTCCATCACGATGCCCGTCGCGACACCCATCGCAAAGTTCACCGCGAACACCCGGGTCCAGAATCGAGCGGCCGCTTCCCACGCGGGGTTCTTTGTTCTTACGTAAGCCAGCTCACAGAGAAAGAGTTGCAGACCGAGACCGATCGACAGCGGCGGAAACAGGTAGTGGAACATGATCGTTCCCGCGAACTGAAGCCGACTGAGAATCTCTACGTCCATGACAACCACCGATTGTGAAAGGGTGACTCAGCGACAGCATTCACATCATAGACGTGTCTCACTGAAAGTGCGGGCCGCGAATTGTCGCAGCGACCAGACGAATCGTATCAGCGACTGAAACCGATGGGGACACTCATGCGGTGGACCGTTCAGGGATCCGAATCGGCGAATGGGCAGAACACAAGGACGAGTCAACGTAGAAGCCCAGCCCGATGTGTGAAACGGCTAAGCGGCCTTGGCGTGAACGATCGACACCGACGGGGGTTCGATCCAATCAATGATTCGGCCCACTACCGCGTCCGCATCCACATCATGAAAGAGATCATGCCGGCCATCGGGCCAGCTCAAAAACTCCGCCATCGGCATACGAAGCGTGAGGTGTTGACAGGCGGCTTGGTCCACCAGTTCGTCACTCTCGCCGATTAGCACCAGTGTCGGAGTGTGGACCTCTTTTGCGTGATCAAGCGCGAAACGCCCTTGAGCAAGTAGTTGGGTCGCCAAGTACAGCGAAATGCGGCTGTGTTGAAGTGGATCGGATTGGATGATTTCCGCCGCTTCGGTGTCGGAAGTAAGTTGGTCCAAACGAGCGTCGCGCGAGACGCGTACCCAGCGGAACAGATGTCCGGTCGCCCAGGCAGCAACCAAACGTGCCCGGTCGATCACCTGCGGGGGCATTAGCATGGGTGCTGCAAGAACAAGTTGATCCGGGTCTGGCATCCATGGAGGATCGAATTCGGAGCTTCGGAGGGCATAATTGATGACAAGGTTGCCGCCCATGCTGTGGCCGAGCAAGATCTGCCGCGTTTTACCGAATCGTTGAATGACATATTGGCGGGCTAGCGAGATCGTGTTCAGTAGTGAGCGGTAGCTTTTCGCCATCCCGCGTCGACCGGAGGATCGGCCGTGGCCAGGTAAATCAACTGCCAAAACCCCGAAATCACGTCGAACAAGGCGTTGCGCCAAACCACGATAGCGACCGCCGTGGTCACCCAGGCCGTGTACTAAAATCACGTAGCCGCGCTCGGCGGTGCCGCCACGTGTCCAGAGATGAGTATGGACCGAACGCGACTCATCGATCTTGATCGACTCAGCATCCACGACCGATTTCCCACCCGAGCAACCAAGACGATCGAGATTCGGCACAGAATTCGCGACAAGACCGAATCCAGTTCGGGCACTTGTCAACGTGACAACCTGTCTCCGTTCGAAACTCCCTTAGCCACCCAACAGCCATGTTGCTGCGACTCTTCATCGTCTTTGTTACGGTTCCGCTGATCGAGCTGTACCTGTTGTTCCAGCTTGCCCAGATGACGAGCATCGCCGCGACATTCCTGCTGGTCGTTGTAACGGGCATCATCGGCTCGTGGTTGGCACGTCGAGAGGGCGTCGTCGCTTGGCAAAAGTTCCACGCCGCGCTCGGTGAAGGTCGGATGCCCAGCCAGGAAATCCAGGACGGTTTGATGATCATATTCGCGGCAGCGCTGCTACTCACGCCGGGCCTGCTCACGGACCTGTTTGGATTTACCCTCTTGATCCCCGCAGGTCGAAATGTGATTCGTAAATTCATCTTGCCCCGATTCTTTAGAGGGTTTGGTTCCGTCCAAATCCACACCACCACCTTCGAGAGCTACCAAGAAGGGTTTCCTCCGACCTCGACCTATGACGACGGCGTGACCATCGAAGGCAAAGCGTCGAAACGTCAGTAACGACAACCGTCAGTTTTCTCGGAAGTAGGCCTCCTCCGACAATTCGTCGAGGGTGGTTTCGTCGATGAGCCCCGGTAGAGAAGCATCGGTCGGTGTCGAACTCTCAAGCGACAACTCGTCGTTGTCATCGTCGCGCCGCCCGTCGCCCGGCGGTTGCTTGTCAGATAGTGGCTTGTCAGATGACGGTTCGAGGGGCGGTGCTTCTTCCGGCCGTTCCGCGTCGGTCTCTTCGTAGGAAGCAGGTGCGACCGGCGTCAGGTCGATGATCTTGTCGCGAATGTTTGTTTTTCGTGGCTCGGCCGTCTCGTTCGCGGCGGTCTCAAGGTCGGGACCCTTTGGACCACGGTCCAAAGCCGCATTCATCGTGAGACCCAGCTGGTGATCCGCCCAACGCCGCCACTCGGGTCGGGTTTCGATCAAGACAAGATCCTTAAGCTGCTGTCGCAGTTGTTCATCATGCTCGCCCAGCCGAACCCGCAACCGAGTGAGGTTTCCCAAGAAGTGTGGGTTCGCGCGATCCATTTGATTCGCGGTGTAATACAGATCCAGGGCCTCGTCGGTTCGACCGGCTGATTCTAAGGCGAGTCCGAGGTTGTAGACGACGGCTGGATCACTGGGCAAATACTCGCGGGCTGCCTCAAACGCGGTGACCGCCTGATACAGGTTGCCCTGCTCGTAGTGCATCAGTCCGAGATTGTTGTGAGCCGGGCCGTAGGTGAAGTCCGCTTTGATCGCCTCGCGAAACTTCTTTGCCGCGACGTCGATGTGGCCGAGGTTCAGCTCGCGAATGCCAGCGTACGTGAGCCGGTTGGCGCGGTGCGTATTCTGTTTCGCGTTGACGCGGATGATGGACTGATTTTTCCGCTGACTCGAACAGCCCGCCATCATCCAACAAGCAAAGACCAAGAAGCAGACGGCCGCACGGTGGCGGTTGAAGCGGCGCGCAGCGCAGAACGTTCCTGTCCGCTGGCTCACCGCTCGAATTCCGTTTCGATCCATGTTCCGATCTTGACCCATCCTCGTGACGGGCGTTTTGCCAGCAAAAGGTTTGCCGACAAGGCACACTCACGGATCGCTTGTCGGAGAAAAGATGGTTTGCGTCAAGGTCATCTGCGACTCCCAGGTTTCGCGGTTGCCCGAGCTTTTGGGATTGAACAGCATCAGATCCCGCACCACGCTACCGGTGGATTCGTCCCGGAGCGCTTCACAAAAGGCCACGATTTGTTGGACCGTCGCGGCTTTGAGTTCGATTTCGACGGTGCGTGACGAGAAGTCCGACTTACCAACACGCTGCGGCTCGGACGTGTTTTGGCTGGCAACGGGGTCACGCGGCAGTGACGCCTGTTCAACCGCCGCATTGATACGATTGACAATTTCATCGGGGGACTCAATGTCGAGCGCGGCAACGCGTGGCGCATCGGCGACTGCTTGAATCTCATTAATCTGTTTGACCATCAAGCGCAGTCCGGCACGATCTTGCTGGAGCCTTTTGGCGTCACCCCAGACCTGGGTCACGCTGAGGACCGCATTGATCCCGAGCGCGAGCACGGCGGCGGCAATGATCCAGCGCCAAGTCGTCACACTCATGGCTTGTCGACCTCCCGATCCGCTTCATCGGTCCAAACGGCCTTGATCGTCGACTCATAGGTCGCGATCGGTTCGTCCTTGCTTGGTTCGATTTGTTCTGAACCGGGCGGTTGGACAAGAAAGCCAACGGATTCGAGGGTCTTTGCGATCGCACCGATGTCGACCGAGTTCCGCGCACGCACGGTCAACGAACACTCACCATCGTTGATGGACAAATCGGTGATCCGGAATCGCGCGTCGGCTTCGCTTGTGGCGCGTTCGAGCCCAACATACAGTTGGCGTAGAACTCCCGTCGCGGGTGTCGGCAATTTGATCGAGTCGCCTTTGCCGCGGGCCCCCATCGCCCGACGGTGCTCGGAACGCACGGTCCGTTCGAGCATGACGGGGACACGACGATCCGGAAAGGCCTTTCGAAACGCGGCGCGCTGCTCATCCTTGATGGACATGATCGCTTCGCTGATGCGCTGGCTCCGGTATCCGGCGGCGAAAGAGACAAGAATCAAACAGACGGCTGCGGTCAATGCGAGCCAACGCAGTGGTGTGGCGATGGCGCGGAGAGGATCCGCGGGCGCCAGCGCACCTCGCCGCAGTTCGATCCATCGTCCCCACTGACCGGTCAAGACTTGGTCGGAGCCGTACACCGCCAGGCGACCCGCAGACTCTTCGCAATGCTGAACCGATCGCGTGGTTTCGAGTTTCAAATCTCGGCAGTCCACTAAGACGAGTGGACTCTGGTTCTCCTCGTCGAGCGCGAGATGTTGATTCAGACCAGTCTCACCGAACAGCGTTTTCCAATGCCAGACGCCGTCGTCGTCCACCACCAGTGATTCGTAATCATTGGAAACGGCGAGGATCATCTCGAACGGGCCGCTGATGTCGCCGGTCCCGACCAATCCACGCGCGATAAGAAATGACGCGGGCAACACCGACGTGACGTCGATGTCGTGGGATTCAAGCTCGTCAATGAGATCTCGTTGTCGGTCGCCCTCGACACAGACGGCGGCGATCCGTGAGCCGGTTCGGTCGACCGTGAAGTCCGCCACCATGGCTTCGGCGTCGAGCGGGAAAAACCGCTCCAGCTCAAACGCAACCGCCGACCGATCTTTCACCGTGCCGATTTCTTCGGTCGCAAGATTCGCGAAGAAGCACTCGGTACTGGGAATCCCAAAAACGCACCGCCGTCCTGCGGGGCCAAACTGGCCGGCCAACTGTCGAGCCTCTTCGGCGACTTCTTGGATGGGTGTTTTCGCGGGCAATGAGTGCTCCAACCCGCCGACAACCATTCGCCACTGGTTTGGTGTTTGCCAAATCAAACAACCGGATTGAGGCGACGCACCGATCGGATCGATCGCTTCGCGCTGCGTCGCGCTCATCGGTTGTTTCTCCGGCGGTTCTTGGTGGCGTTGCCGGACGAAGCGAAGTCCTTTAGGAGTTTCAGTTTGGATTCCTTTCCGCGGACTTCCAGCGTGACGACTTCCGAGTCAATTTTTCGGACCAACACTCCAGCCGGAACCAATTCCACCTCTTCGCCGATTGCGCGAATGTCGGTCTTACCGGATGCATCCGCGATGATGGCGATGCTCTGCCCGGACTCGATGATGGTTCCCAACAACGTCCAGTCGAGTTTGGGTGGCTTGGGCGGACGAATAACCGGTGTCGTTTTAACAGTGGGCCTCGGTTGGACGACTTTTGGCTTCGTCGGCTTCTTGGGTGGATCGTAAAGTGATTTCTGGAGTGGCTGATCGAATGTGGTTGCGACGGGACCGGGCGAAAGCCGCGCGGAAGGCGACTCGTCAGTCACCGTGGGTTGTCTCGGGGGCCCGGTCGTTGCGTCGGGTTCTGGCTCGAGACTGCCGAGCGACCAGACGACGGCCGCGCCGGCGGTGACCACCAAGCCACCGCCCATCGCATAAATCGTCTGTCGAAGTTGAGTGAGGTTCATGAAAGTCGATCGTCGCCGTGTCGTTTCCCTCGTCTTCAGATCGGGTACTCGTCGCGCCCAGTTTTCGGGCTGACTGAGGATCGGCAAGTCTTCCGTACGCGCACGTCACTACAGCTGTTGCGACCGATCTAGATTGACATTGTAGACGCGGGGTCTGCTCAGAAGGCGAATCGTTCATTCACATTGACGCCCTCCTCCGTTTTTCGCAGCACCGAAAACGACCGCATGGAGCGTCGTGCGGTTGCCGATGCATCGATCCACAGCGAGTGATGCGTGCTCGATTCGGTCAGTAGCCGCGCGAGCGCAAGTCGATCTCGTTGGCTGGTTCCCTCGGTCTGGATCAGAATCCGCAAGTCTGCCGCCGGGCTTTCGCGGTAACGTTCGACAAGTCGTTCGGCGGCCCCCTGAGACAGCACGCACGCGACCGTCTGAGTGAACGCCTTGTCAGTTGCACGTTTAACGTTGATCCCACCCCCCGCCCAGCACGTCAATTCGGAGGTGACATTGGGTAGCGCTGCGTCATCTCCGATCGTCGAACTGAGGGCGGCCAAGTCGAAGACTTCGCCCCAGCTACGAAATGCCGGCGGGACTTCCACGTCGTCGTCGGAGTCTTGCTCTCGCCGATTCTCGGCGGGTTTGGTTTGCGGGACGGCGGGCGTTAAACGTACGGATCGCAATACGACCGGACCGGCGACCTCTCCGATGGCGCGTCTTAAGCGTTCACGGCCGACGGCGTGATACACCTGATTGAGGTTGAGTTTGGCGTCTTCATCGGCCAGCAACACGTCGTACGTGACGCCGCCAACGGTTACCGCGTCGCGCAACTGTGTCGGGACTCGAGCATCGATCCCGTTCTTGCGATCCTCTTCGACCGATTTCTCGAGTGCATCAAAGACACCGGCGGCTTCACCCAGTAAGACTTGCTCCAAGGATTCAGCCCCCAGCCGTTGCTGTAATCGGATCCTCGCATCGGATGCCGCAAGCGCACGCTTCAAGCTTGTCTTGGAAAGCGCGGCCAACGCCGTCGTCAGCAGGACCATGATCGCGATCACAAGCAACAAGACGTAACCCCGACGGGAATGCCTAGTTCGCATGATGTCGAATCACCTCGCTGAACAAGACCCGTCCCGTGGCGTCGGTCAATGTCATTCGCAACAACGCTGCGATGGGTGGCATCCCGCCGATGTTCGCCGGCCGCGACTCTTCATCGTCGAACTCGAGAGATTCGATCGCCAAGTCGCCAAGACCGAACCACATCCGTTCGATGCGTTCGCCTTCGCGACGTAGCAAGAGTCTGGTCGCACCGATTCGCCGTGTTTCATAACTCACCGTCGCGAACAACTTTTCGTCGCCCGGGAAGCCGAGCAAGCTGATCGATCCGCGACCGATCTGAATCGCTCTTGCATTGATCAAGTCTTCGCGGAGTCGATCGGCGACGATACCGGCCGCGACGTAGTCCGCCTGATCGCGACGCAGCTGCCGAGTCTCGCTGGCCACCTGGGTCACGATTCTTAGCAGCGCGACGGTCATGACCGAGGCCAAGATCAGTGCCGCCAGCAACTCGATCAACGTCAGACCGTGGCGTCGTTTCACGGTGAGCCAGCCTTTTCGAACCAGTTCACCGAAACCAACCGTTGTGGGCGATCCGACATGTCAAGGATCTCAAACTCCAGCACGCGCATCGATACCGTCGCCAACCGAGCTTGACCGGCGATCGATGTTTGCCACATCCAGTCAGGGTGACCCGGCACCAGTCCCCGCGCGTTCGACGGCATGCCGCCCTGCTGCGCCGACAACTCGCGGACCAGTGATTCAGCGACCATCGTTGCTTGCAGTTGTTTGTCTGCCATTCGCAGCTGACGCCGATGCGCCGAGAATGCCAGGAGCGAACCGACAAGAATGGATCCCATCAATACCAGCGCGACAACCACTTCGATCAATGTCAAACCCGATCGACGCATCAGCGGGACCCCAAGATCGATTGAACTCGCGACGGATCAGTGAGGTGGAGAACTTGACCACTGCCGCCGGCGAATACGACAAACACCTTCGCCCGATCGCAACGAAGTTCGACCGCGTAGGAGGCGGTCGAACCGTCCCCGAGCGCGGCGAGTCCGCGACCGCTGGTGTCCATCCGCAATGATTCCATTGTGACGCGACGTGGCAACCGGAAACGTCTTTGTTCCGATGTTCCGTCCACCACGAATTCGCCTCGACGACGATCGATGACGCCTTTGACCGTTCGACGTTGGCTACGAGCCGCACGACGCAGCGCCCGGTCAAACTGTTCGATCGCTTCGACACCCCGCGCTAATCGATCTTTGGCGACGATGCCTCGAGCCGAATACGTTGCCAACGCGGCGAGGATCGCTAACAAGAGCAACACCACGACCAACTCGATGAGCGAAAATCCTCTCGCGTTTTCGAGGTGTCTTCGTATGACGTCGCGACGCATCCCGTTGTCGGTGGCTTGCCACGCGGAGGCCAACGATCGCATCATCACTCTTCGAGCATGAGACTCGAAAAGTCTCGGTCTTCCCCGTCGCCGCCCTCGCGACCGTCGGCGCCCAATGACACCACCTCGGCACCGTCGTCACCGAGAAAATACAAGTACTCGTTCTTCCAAGGATCCTTCGGCACCTTATTGAGAAATGGCTCCGGCCAGGTTTCAGTAGGCTGCGTCAGCAACTCCAGGCCCTCGTCTTCGCTCGGATAGCGATTCTGGTCGATCCGATACGTTTCGAGCGCTTTCAAGATGGTCGCCATTTCGGTCTTTACGGCGTTCTGCCGCGAATTGATCAAGTAACCACGGGTGCGGATCGCGACGAGACCGGCGAGCATGCCGAGGATCACCATCACGACGATCAACTCGACCAACGAAAAGCCGCGTCGGTGGCGACGCCTCGCCGGTGGTGCAGCGTCACAAAACATTTCCAGCCTCCAAGATCGGTAGGATCGTGGCAAGCAACAGGAATCCAACCATCGCCGCCAAGACAAGAATCAATACCGGTTCGATCAACGACGTCAGCCGCGCCGACGCCGTTTTCACTTGTTCATCATAGTCTTCGGCGAGCCGAAAAAGCATCTCATCGAGCTTTCCCGACTCTTGCCCCACCGAGAACACCCGTACCGCCAGAGGAGGGAATGCCCCACTATTGTCCAGTGCTTCGGCGACTTCCTCGCCGGCGGCAATCCGTTTACCGGAATCCGAAAGCGCCTTTCGGAAAACGCTGTTGGTCGTCGAACGCTCCGCCAACTCGAACGCTCGCGTCAATTCGACGCCGCTGCGGGACAACGTTCCGATGATCATCGCGATCCGCGAGACACCTTGTTTGACGAGCATCGTCCCGAGGATCGGCGCTTTTAGCAGCGTTCGATCAAAGAGTGTGCGTCCTTTCGGAGTTCGCAGAATCAACAGCGAGCCGACGACCGCCGCGACGAGTCCACCAATCCACAGCCACTTGTAATCGACCAGCAACACACTGAGCGTCTTTGCGACTCGAGTCGGCCAAGGCAGTACGTCGAGCGTCTCTTCCAGGTTCTCCAGCAGCGGTGGCAACACGCTCGTCATCAGAAACACACCGGCTGCGGTGCCGAAGCAGACCAAAAACGCCGGATACACCAGTGCGGTCGTCACCGCGTCGGTGAATCGGGCTTGACGCTGTTTGAATTCCGCGAGTTGGTTGAGCACCTGTTCGAGCGTCCCGGCGTTCTCACCGACTTCCACCATTTGAATGGATGCTTCGTCGAACAAATCGGGCCGTCCCGAAAGAGCCTGGGCGAACGATTCTCCCGCCGCGACACGATCACGTACGGTCAACAGTGCCGCACGAAACCCGCCCTGGTTCTGATCCACGATGGTGTCCAGGGCGTCGAGCATTGGAATACCCGCGTGCAGCAACATCGCGAGTTCGGAAACGGCGGTGGCCCATTGGCTCTTCGCGCCCGCGAGTGAAAACGATGGTAGACGAAAGGACCCACCGGTTCGTTCTTTGGCCTTGCGGATTTTTTGAACGCGAATTCCTCGATCTCGTAGCTCGTCACGAGCTTGGCGGGCGGTGTCAGCGCTAATGGTGCCGCGAACGCTTTTGCTCGTACGATCGACGCCAGAATAAGAGAAAACACTCATCGCGCTACAAGGTCGTCACGCGGAGCACTTCATCCAAGGTGGTGACGCCTTGGTGAACTTTCATCAGTCCGTCCATCGACAACAGTTGCATGCCAGATGCCAAGCCCGCCTCGCGAATCGCCGATGCATTGGCTCGGGACTGAACGAGGTCTCGGCAATCGTCATCGAGTACCAACAACTCAAATAAACCGATCCGGCCGCGAAAGCCGGTACCTCGGCATCGATCGCAGCCCACCGGTTCGTAGACGCCGGCCATCTTCGAAGCGTTCAGTCCACGCGATGCAAGCATCGGCTCGGGGATCGGCGGGATTGATTCGCCACCGCGCCGAGGTCGTTTGCAATCCGCGCAGAGTTTTCGCACCAGGCGTTGAGCCAGCGAGGCGACCAATGAACTGCTCACCAAGTACGGCTCGATCCCCAAGTCAAGCAGACGTGTCACCGCGCTCGACGCGTCGTTGGTGTGCAGTGTGCTGAAGACAAGGTGGCCCGTCAGCGATGCCTGAATCCCCATCATCGCCGTCTCGCTGTCACGTATTTCGCCGACCATGATGATATCGGGGTCCTGGCGGAGCACGCTCCGCATCCCCGACGCAAAGGTCATCCCTTTCTTTTCGTTGATTTGCGTTTGGCTGATGCCTTCGAGTTGATACTCGATCGGGTCTTCCAGCGTGAGCACGTTCAGCTCTTCGCTATCGATCTCCTGAAGCGCTCCATAAAGCGTCGTGCTCTTGCCGCTGCCGGTCGGACCGGTCACCAAAATCAAGCCATGGTCGCGAGTGATCAGCTTCCGCAAGCGACGGAGATCGTGATCGGGCATCCCTAGTTCGCCGAGTGTGTAGAGCCGAGCACTCTTGTCCAGCAATCGAATAACGATGCGTTCGTTGTGACTCGTCGGAAGCGATGCGATCCGCAAGTCGACGGTGCGGTCACCCAACTGAACGGTTGCCCGACCGTCTTGGGGCAATCGCTTTTCGGCGATGTTCATCTTGCCAAGAACTTTGACCCGCGACAGCACTTCCTCCTGGACCGCCTTGGGAATCTCAAACGAGTCGAACAAGACGCCGTCGATGCGTTGCCGGACCATCAGGCGATCTTCGTAGGGCTGGATATGAACGTCTGAAGCACCGGATTTGACCGCGTCAAACAACAGGTGGTTGACCAGGCGAATGATCGGCGCGCGACCCTCGGTGTCCAATAGATCTTCTTTCGGAGCGAGGCCCGCTATCTCACCCAACACCTCGTCGCGATCAAGCGAATCGATCACACTCTGGGCTCGGCTCGATTGATCCGAGTATGCCGCGTTGATCGCTCGTTCGATCGCGGTGGTCGTCGCCGGAAGCAACCGAACCCGCATCGGCAACACGCCACCACCGGGCGTCTGCGAAAGCGCGCGGGCGATGATGTCCGAGTGCCGGTAACCGTTTATTGAATCGATCGCCAGCCAAATCTCGTCGTCACTCTCTCCGGAAAAACCGATCACTCGGTGTTGCCTCGCGTGGGCGATGCTGATCCGGCTGAGAAACCAACGCGAAGGATCGCGATCGGAAAGGTCTTCGCAGATCGGCAGCTCAAGCAACGCGGCGAGCCTCGCGACTCCCGATGCCTCGGCGTGGGTGATTTCGGCTTCGGTTTTGACGTCACTCATCGGAGTTCAACCGATTCAACGCGGACAAATCCGGCCGCTGCCGTCTTGGCCGGTGGTTGCGACGTTCGCGAACACTCCTCGAGGGCGCGAAGATAAGCGCGCTTGCTTCGATCGCATGCAGCGGGAGACTGTTCGAAGATCATGACAAGCAGAAACGTGAGGGTCGTCAGCGGGGGCGGACAACCATGCCGTCGCTTTCGGGCGACGTGCCCCATTCCGCTTCAGGATACTCTACCGGGTAGGACTCCGCGGGATAGGTTTCGACGGAGTAGCTTTCCACCTGTGGTCGCAGCCCCAACGTCGGTGTAGCGGGAACGGGGCAAGGCACCACCAATGGATGGCTGACGGGATAGTCTTCAGCCAGTTGGGCGTCTTGGGTTTCCAAGTTCGAAAGGAATTTCAAATCACGGAATTTGGAATCTCGCATGATCCGCGGGCGGATAAAGAGGAAGAACGACGTGGTGGATTGAGTGTTACTCTGCAGGCTCGTTAGGTCGCGAATCACCGGAATCCGTTCCAACCAGGGGATTCCAGTGAAGTTGTCGGTGTCGCTCGATCGCTTCAACCCTCCGACAACGATCGTCTTGCCGTCCGGGATCGTCACGACGCTGCCCACGCGGTCAATCTGTCGTGCCGGCGGTAACACACCGGTTGCTTCCCCGACAAAACTACTGAACTCGATGTCGAATTGAAGCTGTAGATGATCGTCTTCGTTGATGTGCGGCGTGACCTGAATCGTGGTACCGGCTTCTTGGTTACCGCCGAGTCCATTGAGCGTCGTCGTTTCGCCTTGACTGAACGCTTGAAACGGAATGCTTGAGATACTGGTGAGCGTTCCACTTTGATTGTCGTTCACCAGGATCTTCGGCGACGACAGAACCCGCGCTCGGGTGTGACCGCTGAGTGCTTGCACGATCACGTCCGCCACTTCGGGGTCGACCAAGACACCGTTGAATCCCAACGCAGGGTCGACCGTCAGATTCCCATTGGCGTCGACGGCGCTCAGTCCGAACGAAGTGAATTGAAAGAGCCGGTTGGCGCCCTCGCGATCACCACCGGCGATTTCAACACCCAAAGAAAAGTTATCGCTGGTGTTGATCGCCACAATGTCGGCTTCGATCAGCACTTGAGGCCGTCGCTGATCCAAGGAGCGAATCAGTTTTTCGTAGAGCGACTGCACATTCGCCGGCGCGTAAACGATCAGACTATTGGTCGAGACGTCCGCCGAAACCCTTGCGCCACCGGGAAGTGTGGCGACGCCGCCACCCGCGACACCACCGCCGAAACCGCCCGCACCGAGTCCACCACCAAAACCGCCGGCTCCGCCAAACGCACCGTTACCGAATCCACCCAACGCCGCGTTTTGGTTTGGGTTGCGTGTCGAGGCAATGTTGTTGCCAAGGTTCTGACCCACCAGACCAAAGGACCCGCCACCGGCCGCGTTGATGTCGCGAAGCGTCGCCGCCTGTTGCGTCACGGCCGGATTGAACGCTCCATTCTGAGCTCCTTGAAAACCCATCGCATTGGAAATACCGCCGACATTCGCACCGCCGAGTGTTCCGAACGCGCCGGCACCCAGACCGCCAGCTTGTTGCACACCGCTTCCGGTGACTTCTTGTAGTGCGAGCAGTGAATACAGTACTTCGATGGCGGTCGCATTCTTTAACTTATAAAAGCGGATGGGGCTCGATTCGGAGTCGATCGGCTGATCCAGTTCATCGATCAGGATCTCAATCTGCTGGTGGACATCGGCACCGGCGCGAACCACCAACAGATTGCCTTCCTGGTCCACGACGGTTTCGACCGTATCCGCTTCGTCCTCCACGTCCTTGGCCACAAAGCCTTTGATTAAGTCGTCGAGTCGATCCGCACCGACATAGTCCAGCCGATAGACCCGTGTCAGGTACGCGCTGCCCGAATCCAGCTGTTTGAGGACACGCAACGTTGACTCGACCAATTCGCGGCGCCCAGCCACCACGACCCGTCGTCCTGTTTTGTCGACAAACAGCTTGGGCCCAACGGTGGCGTTTGTCTTTTTCGCGCCATCATCATTTGCGACTGCTTCGTATTGTTTGATCAACATCGATGGGGGACGTCGCCGCGTCGGATAGAACTCGATGACACCCTCTTCGCCGGGCCGGTCGATTAGAGCCAACAGTTCCTTGATTTGTTTCACATCTCCGGCGTAGCCCGTGACGATCAAAAGCTTTTGATCGGCGATGGCGTTCATGCTTGAACCGTTCGACGGGCCCGGTTTACCGAGAAATGGCTTGAGCGCCGTCGTTGCCGTAGCCGTGTCGATGTACTTCACCGGCAACACCTCAGTGACGGCACCGGCCGGACCATTGCGCTTGGAAATTTCATCGGCGTCTCCGGTGGGGGCGTTTTCGGCGATCTTGCCGCTATCGACAATCCGTTTCCAGCCCGGGACATCGGTATCGACCACCGCAAGATTGGCCTCTCGCAGGAGCGTGCCCAACAGAGTGGGAAAGACCTTTTTGGGCAATTTCGCGGGCGTGTACACGGTCACACTTCGATTAGAAATCTCAGCGCCGTGAAGGAATCGGATGCCGAGTTGTTTACTCATCAGATCCAGCAACGTGGTGACTTTCACGTTGCCCGATAGATTCAATTCGACGAGTTCATCGCCGTTGCCCAGCTGGGCGGAGGCGTCGCGCGCAAGCGTCGCTCCGAAGAGCAAAGCCAGAATGAAGACGAAGGACGCACCCTCGACGCGTCGGCGCGCGCCAGAGAACCGCCGCGCTTCGCTAGCAAAGCAGGGAAACATGTTTGTCCGTGGATGGGAGGACGGAACCTTCTTGGTCCTAGGCAATCCTCAACGGTGACGTCAAGCAGATTCCGTTGGCATCCTTTGATGTCGAGACGAGCGATGGAGTCCGTCTCCGCGCCGTTCTCGTCAGACGATCCGGTAGCACCGCTTGGTGACTCTCGCCGAGCTTGCCGCCATGCTTCGGTCGTTTTCGTCGAGGGCGATTTGAATCGCGATTCTTATTGATTCAGACCGCAGCGTTAACGATCGCCGGTTCGTTCAAGCTGGCGCAGTGCAGTGCGCCCAGACCCCAAACGAGATCGCGACAGTCGACTCCCAGAACTTCGATCGACGGTGCTCGAAGGCGCGCCAGATCGCCGAGGATACCGATTGCGACATCGTCCGCGTCGCGATCACCAAACGTCGGAACGAGAAGACGATCGTTGCCCAGACGCAGGTAGTTGCAGTAGCTTTCGGGAACCCTCTGACCTTCCACGTGTCGCGCCGGGGGGATGGGAAGTCGATGGACTTCGACTTGTGGCGCAGTGGCGTTTCCCCAGCGTTTCAAGATTTCGAAGTTGGACTCGAGTCCGGTGTGGTTCTCGTCGTCGGGGTCGGAGACCGCCACCACAACGTTTTCTCGATCCACGAATCGAGCGAGCTGGTCGATGTGCCCGTCGGTATCGTCGCCGGCCAACCCGCCGCCGTTGACCCACACGATCTCGTTGGTGCCGGTCACCTCATGCAATCGATCGGCTATCTGCTCCTTGCTTGCGCCGGGGGTGCGGCTTGGGGTGAGGAGGCAATCGGTCGTTAAGAGTCGGCCTCCGCCATCCCACTCCATCGCACCGCCTTCCAGGCACAGCCGACCATTGACTCTCCGCCAATGGGCCGCGTCAATGATTTTCGATCCCGCCGCGTTGTCGAGTTCCCACGGAGGATACTTCCCACCCCAAGCATTGAAGGTCCAATCGACGGCATAGGGGTCTGCATCATCAACGAAGAGCGGCCCATAGTCACGAATCCAGCAGTCGTCGGTCGCAATCTCGAGCCAGGTCGCATTGGAGTGGGCGAACTTTGCTACGGCACGCAGATCGGCGGAACCGATGATTCTCGCTGGCACGCAATCGGCAACGGATTGAATAAACCGGCGAAAGGTGGGGGCGATAGTCTCGAATCGACCTGGCCACGTGGACCGTCGATGCGGCCAGGCGATCCAAATTGCCTTTTGAGGCTCCCAATCGGCCGGAACACGGGGCATCGCGCGAGCTGACGGAGCTACTCGACCGTGATCGGTTCTTTTACCTTTTGGACAAAGTGGGGCGATTTGCCGCCCTTGCTCAGCTCCTTTGCTCGCTTGTCAGCTTCGCTTTTTTTGTCGAAGTCGAACACGGCAACCCGCTTGAGATTCTGGCTGAAGACGCCCCAGTAGAGTCGCATTCGCAGATTCTCGGTCGCTTTGGTCCGCTTGCTGCTCTTTTTCTTCTTTGACGCAAGCGCCTTTTCGGCGGCTTCGGCTTCGGCTGCTTTTTCGGCTCGGCTGACGACCTTTCGGGCCATGGAGATTCGTTGGTGAGGGGATCGGGAGCTGATGGAACGACGGTCGCGACGAACGCGTAGCCCAGTAGGGTACCAACTCGTCGAAAAACTGGCCACTCCCGTGTCAGTGTCAAATCCGCGACGGCGTCAGCGCCGGACATCCTCCACAACAGAACCCTCGTCCGGCAGCCCACCCTCTATCTCTTCCACCTCCTTGATCGCTCCGATCCCCTTCGTGTTCTTCGTGGTAGCACTTCCCGGCCCGCCGACCGCACGGGCTGGCTCATATTCGATCGCACCAGTCATCGAAGCTTCTCACGATAGCGGACGCTCTCGCCTTCAAAAGCTCCCGGCGCGAGGACGAATCCACTTAACCAACTCCACTGGGGACAGAGCACTTTCGGCTCGACTGGGGACAGAGCACTTCGGGACAGGACCCCCTGGGGACAGGGACTCCTGGGGACAGAGCACTTCAGCATCCACCCGGGACGAATCCTGGGGGCAGAGCACTTTCGGAATGAAAGTCGGGGAACCGACTCCTGGGGAACCGACTCCTGGGGACAGAGCACTTTCGGAATGAAAGTCGGGGGACGGCGACTCCACTGGGACCGACTCATGGGGACAGAGCACTTTGGGTCTCCCGGGGGAATCACCTTCCGAAGTCCACGAATTGCTGGGCATGTCGGGCGGCCTAGGCAATTCTTGGTGTTCTCGGGCGTGGCTAAACGTGCTCTGTCCCCCCAGGAGCGCCGGGGAGCGCTCCTCGGTGGGGCATTCTGGGAGGTTTGTGTAATTTGGAATTAGTGGGGGTTGTATGTTCGTCAACAGCCGTGGTTAAACGGTTCTCTGTGTGCTCCCTTGGTTAGATGTGCTCTGTCCACCGGTCGTTGGTTAGATGTGCTCTGTCCCCCGGTCGCGTGCTATTGATGTGCTCTGTCCCCCATGAGTGCTGTGCGCTCGGATATGCTCGAATGTGGACAAAAGATCATTGGTGGTGATCATTTTCACCGATGGTGGGGTGCGGTTGAAATGATCGCTACCGCAAAACCCGTCATTCGCGTATGCTTTCGGATTCACGAAGGACTTGCCGAATTCAGTCAAAGGGAACATTTCATGGCCCCCTGAGACTGCTCGTCCAGCCGGCAGCCGAAGACGACCAGATCGTTGTCTCGGTCATGCTATTGTTAGCGTCTGCCGATTGAGTGGCACCTTCGGGCTCGCCGTTGCGGCCAGCCTTCACCGTTGGGGAGAACAACAAAGATGCAGGTTAACGTTTCAGCCCGTCACGGCTCCCTTCAGCCGGGCGATCAAGACTTGATCCAGGAAAAGGCCGTCAAGCTGCGGCGTCTCTACGATCGCGTCAATGCGATCGAAGTCACGGTCGACCTGGAGCACATGGACAAGCCTGCCGTCGAAATCCAGGTTTCCATCGAACATGCCGAGGAATGCGTCGCGACCGCTGAGTCGACGACGGTGATCGCGGCATTGGACACCGCGATTCCCAAGGTGGAGCAACAGCTCCGCAGGATCAAGGAAAAGAAGACCGGACATCGGGCCACAGGACACAAACATCTCGAAACCCCGACGGAAAACGACGCGTAGCCCTGAGACGCGACACCGTCATCACTCGAAATTTGAAATAGACACCCTATGAAGTTTGCAGATTTCATCAGCACCGATTCGATCAAGGCTGAGTTGAAAGCGACCTCGAAAGATCAAGCGATCGAAGAGCTTGTTCAAAGTCTGCTCGATTCGTCCGAGATTGAATCCGATCAGCGCGACGACATCATCGCCGCGATCATGAAGCGCGAGGAACTGGGTTCGACGGGCATCGGACGCGGCGTCGCCGTCCCGCATACCAAGCATCCAAGTGTGCAGAAGCTCGTCGGCACCGTCGGCGTGAGTGAAGAAGGCGTCGACTTTGACTCGCTCGATGGCGAGAAGGTTCAGCTGTTCTTTCTGCTCATCAGCCCGCCGGAACGTCCAGGTGATCACCTTCGGGCATTGGAGAACATCTCTCGCCAACTAAGAGACGAGACGTTTTGTCGATTCCTTAAGCAAAGCAAAACGCCAGCGGATATCAGCCAGTTACTTCAGGAAGCCGACGACAACCAGTTTGCCACCGGCTGAGTCCGTCGGTTCCTTCCCGCCCGAGATCGACCCCGCCCGAGATCGACCCACAGTGGTCTCGCACCCATCACTTCCTCCACTGAATGTCAAACGCGCACTGCCGCACCGTGATCGTCCGCAACCCACAAGGGTTGCACGCGCGACCCGCGGATCTGCTCGTGCGGATGGCAAATCAGTTTGAGGCACGAATCACGATCAGCCGTGGCGGTGAGCCGATCGACTGTAAGAGCATTCTTTCCATTTTGACATTGGGGGCCGAGCAAGGCACCGAACTTTCCGTCTCGGCCGAAGGCGCTGACGCCGAAGTCGCGCTGGATTCCATTGAGCAACTGTTCCTCCGCGGTTTCGATGAATTGAACGAAACCGACTCGGGGACAGCATGAGAATTCCGCGAGCCGCCCATCCGAGTCCCTACCGAATACACCTTCCGATCAGGCTCGAGCTTTCCCATCCGAGCCGCTCGCGTCGAATCCGTTCGGCGCACATTCACGTTCACTCCACAACACAACTCTCGATGCATCGGTCCCACCTGTTCGCGCCCCCGCGAGTACCCGACGAAGCGCCCCACCGCACGCAGCCTTCGCCCCTGAGCGAATTCGGAAGTGTGACATGCGCCGTGTACGCTCGTGGTCGTGCCCCCGGCACCGATCCATCGAATCGCGATGGTCGAACTGCAAGGTATTCCCGTTTCACCAGGGGTCGCGATCGGACCAGCGTTAGTCCTTGACGCAGCCGGTTATCGAATCCCCCGTAGCCTGCTCCTCGCCGATAAGGTCGACGAGGAGTTTGCTCGTCTGCGCGATGCGGTCGACCAGGTTTCCAAGCGCCTCGAAGCAAGTCGTTTTGAAACGACGGCCGTCGCCGGCGAGCAGACCGGCGACATCTTTGCCGCCCAGCTCCAGATGCTGCATGATCCGCGCGTCCAGGCGGATTGGCGAAAGCGGATTCTCGAAAAACGCCAGTCGGCCGCATACGCCGTCAGTCGAGTCCTGCACACCCATGCCGAAGCGATCCGCAAGCTCGACAGTCCATTGTTTGCCGAGCGGGCACAGGATGTCCTTGACATCGAAAAGCAACTGCTTCAGGCACTCGGGGCCGTCCCAGAAGGGCCGCTGTCGGACCTCAGTGAACCGGCCATCGTCCTTTCGCATGAGCTGACGCCCAGTGAGACGGCGAACCTGGATCGGCGTTACGTGCGCGGCTTTTGCACGGAGGTCGGCGGCCCCGGCGGCCACACCGCGATCGTCGCAAAGGGATTGGAGCTACCGGCGGTCGTCGGCATCGGCAACTTTCTCGATAGCGTCGGCGACAATGCCCGGATCATTATCGATGGGGATCGTGGGCGAGTCATCGTTGACCCCGATTCGAACACCATCGCCAGCTATGAAAAGCGTCTTCAGGATCGACGCACGCTCACCGCTCGTCTTTCCGAGTTGCGTGACTTGCCTGCCGAGACTCTTGATGGAACACCGACTCGGTTAAGCGCCAACATCGAATTTCCACACGAGACCACGACGTGCATTCAACGGGGCGCTGATGGCATTGGTCTCTACCGAACCGAATTCCTCTACCTCGCCAGTAGCGTCGAACCGAGTGAAGAGGACCACTACCAAGCCTACAGTCAGGTCATTCGCGAGATGGAGGGCCGTCCGGTCGTCATCCGCACTCTCGACCTCGGCGCCGACAAGATCGGACATCGGCCGATGGTCGAGCGGGAGAATAATCCGTTCTTAGGTCTACGCAGTATCCGGCTTTCGCTGCGCAATCTGGATTTGTTCCGACCCCAACTTCGGGCCATTCTTCGCGCGGCGGTCCATGGCGACGTCCGCGTGATGTTTCCGTTGATCACCACGATCGCTGAATACCGGCAAGCCAGAATGCTTCTCAATGTCGTCTCGGAAGACTTGCAGGAGTCGGGCGAGGACCATCGAAGCGATATCCCGATTGGCATGATGGTCGAAGTCCCCGCCGCGGTGATGATGCTTGAAAAGTTCATTGACGAGGTCGACTTCCTTTCGATCGGCACCAACGACCTGGCTCAGTACACGCTCGCCGTTGATCGCAGCAATGAATACGTCGCCGATCTTTATCAATCAAGCGATCCCGCCGTGCTTCGCTTGATCGCCCGTTGTGTCGAAGTTGCTTCGGAGAACGATACGCCGCTCTCGATTTGCGGCGAAATGAGCAGTAACCCCGCGCGTGCGTTGCTGTTGCTGGGAATGGGTGTTCGACATCTCAGCGTCCCGCCCTCGTCACTGTTGAGAGTCAAAAAGGCGATTCGATCGGTTTCGATCGAGCAATGCCAACAGATTGCGACTCGCGTGATGAGTTTGGATGCCGCTCGCGACGTCGACCTGTACCTTCTCGATCGGCTGGGTGAATACGTGCCCGAACTGATCGTCACTTGAGATCCGAAGACATGACCGCAAACCCAACCGAAACGATGCCCACCGCTGAGCAACGCGAGGAAGCCGAGCAACGCGAGGATTCCGCGCCGTTGCGACTGAGGTATCGCATTCGGTTCGCCAAAACAGGGCTCTTGCGATGGACCAGCCACCGTGACTTGGCCACGCTCTGGGAACGGCTCGTACGTCGAGCCCAGCTCAAGCTCTCGATGTCCGAAGGGTTTCATCCGAAGCCGCGCATCGGCTTCGTCTCCGCGCTTGCACTTGGCATCAATGGCGAAAACGAAGTCGTCGAGTTGGACTTGGCCGAGCGTCTGTCGGCAGGAGAACTTTTACGTCGTTTGGTTCAAGACGACCAACCGGGCCTGCAGATCAAGAGCGTCCAGTTGTTGCCCGAGGGAAGCGGAAAAGCGAAGCTCGTTCATACCGAATACGTCATCACGACTCCCGACCCGGAACTCGGTGCGCCGCCAGTCGACGTCTCGGCCGTGCGGTCGGCGATTGAATCGCTTCTTGGCCAGGAAAGCGTTACCGTCGAACGCAAGAAAAAACCGCTGACCGTTTCGGTCGCCGAGCAGATTCTCCAGCTTGATTTCTCGGAGGAACGTGACGGTGCCGGCGCGATCGAGTTGACGCTCGCCGCCAGCGACGGCGCGACGCTCAAACCGACCGATGTCCTTGAACTGATTCATTGTTCCGACTGGGTCCCCAACGGCTCCCAGATCAATCGTACAGAAGTGGTTTTGCAACGCGAGTTCGAAACCACGGATCCCGAATGTTACGCCACAGCAAACCAACCGCCGCACACACCGGCGGGCTCACCGAAAGAGGTGTCCTGAATGTCAAAACGCGAAATGTTGATGAACGTGCTCCAGCCCGAAGAGAGCCGCATCGCGATCCTGGAAAATGGCAAGCTCGAAGAGCTCTACGTCGAGCGAAAGAGTGTTGAAGCCTTCGCCGGAAACATCTACCGCGGCAAGATCGTCAACCTTGAACCCAGTATCCAAGCGGCTTTCGTCGACTTTGGCGTGGGGCGTAACGGCTTTCTGCACATCAGCGATGTTGAACCGCAGTACTTTCGCCAGGGCGGGTACGATCCTGAAGAGATCAAGCGTGAGTCGGACGAAATGGCGGAAGCGGCGGCGAAGCGCGCTCGCGAATCCGGCCGCGGCTCGAAGCGCGCCTTCAAGGGTGGTCGCCCACGAATCAAACCGCCGATTCAAGAGATCTTCAAGCGGGGCGATGAAGTCCTGGTGCAGGTCATCAAGGAAGGCATCGGTACCAAAGGTCCGACGCTGAGCACCTACATCTCGATACCGGGTCGATACCTGGTGCTGATGCCCGCGTTGGAGCGTGTCGGCGTGAGCCGAAAGATCGAAGACGACGATGATCGCAAACGCCTTCGCCGCTGCCTGCTGTCACTGAATCCGCCGAAGGGGCTCGGCTTCATCGTGCGCACGGCCGGTGCCGGCCGCAGCGAGAAGGAGCTCGGTCGTGACATGGACTATCTGACGCGCCTTTGGAAGACCATCGTCCGCCGCGTTCGAAACACGAGCCAACCCGGCGTGCTGTACGAGGAAAGCGATCTCATCATCAAGACCATCCGTGACATCTTTAACGATGACATCGATCAAATTTTGATCGATCGAAAAGACGCTTATGAGAACGCGCGCGACTTTCTCAAGATGGTGATGCCTCGCGTCGTTGATCGCCTTAAGCTCTACGAGGGGCCTTCGCCGCTGTTTCACCGATACAAGTTGGAGCGCGAGATCGCGAAGATTCATCAACGGCAAGTCAAACTGCCCGACGGCGGTTCGATCGTCATCGACCCCACTGAGGCGCTCGTCGCGATCGATGTCAACAGCGGCAACTTTCGCAGCGACGATTCGGCCGAGGAGAATGCGTTCCGCTTGAATCTTGCGGCGGCCAAAGAGATCGCGCGGCAACTGAGACTCCGTGACCTCGGGGGCGTCATCGTCAACGACTTCATCGACATGCGGAAAGAAAGTCACCGTCGCAAAGTTGAGCGGGCTCTCCGCGATGCGATGTCGACCGATCGGGCGCGCACCAAAATCTTGCGAACCAGTCCGTTCGGGCTGATCGAAATGACGCGGCAACGCATCCGACCGAGTCTCAAGCGAAGCGTCTATCAAGACTGTCCTTGCTGTGACGGCCGTGGGTTAGTCAAGACACCCGAGAGCATGTCGATCGAAGTCGTTCGCATGCTCGCGTTGGCGGTTAAGAACGAGCACATTCAGCGCGTCACGGTCCGGGTCAATGACCTCGTCGCGGCTCACCTCAACAACCAAAAGCGACGCAGTGTGATGGAGATGGAAGACGCTGGCGGGATGTCGGTGCAAATCCTTGGGAGCGAGGGTCTCTATCCCGAGCATCTTGAAATGGATTGCCGAGACGGCCAAGGCGAGCGCGTCGAAATCGACTCGTGAGGCCGTGAAACGAACCTCGCGGCGGAATGATTCAGTCCAGAGTGACCAAGCAGCGGCAACCAGAATTGCCGCCGCGTCGCATTCCGGTGGATCACGTCACGAAAGCGCACGCCCGATGCGGCGCGAGATGAGACGCTAACCGCGACGAATTTCGCTGCCTTTGAAGTAGACCACGATTCGAAACACTTTGTTGTGTCGGCAGGTCACTTCGCCGGTTTGCAAGTCGATTCGTTCGGGAACCTCGACCCGCCTTAGATCGATCATCGCGTGATAACCGCGTTCCGAAAAGACATCGATCAACATTTGTAGGGCGAGCGAGCTGTCGAGCAATTCATCGTCGCTGCTGATGGTTGCCCTGCCCGAGATGGCATGCCGGACCACGATCGGCATCATCTTCTTTTCGATCAGTTCGATCACTTGATGGAACAGCAGCTGATGCTCGTGTTCGTACTCATCGAGTCGGCGAACGAGGTCGCGTCGGGCGTGCAGAATGATGTCGCTCGCCAAAGGAATGTTGCCGATCGCGTGGTGGGTCCGCGGGTCGAGTTCGAGCGAACTTTGGTATTCCAGCTCGTGCAGGATATTCTCCTGCACGATCTCCAGCGGGGCCTGAGCGTTGATGAAGTGAAAGTGAAAAAGTTGCTTCAGCGAAACCAAAGCGTCATAGGTTTTTTCCTTAAAGACGCGATAGCGGTTTCGGGCCAGTGTTTCATTGAAGTCCGTCGGGCGTTCTTCCCAGAGCTCACCGATTCCGCTGCGGCTGACTTCTTCGTTGTGAGCGATGACTTGTCGTCCGCGGGCCAACTGACGTTTGACACTCTCAGACTCGTCGACGAACAAGACCATGATGTGAAAGACCGGCGGCTTGACCTGCGTCAGATGCGGGTTGCTGATCAGCTCGCGACGGATCGCCTTCATGCTGTCGTGCAGCAACTTGAGGCATTCCACTTGAACCTTCGTGCGGGGAAAACCGTCCAGGATGGCTCCGGCCTGAAAGTCGGGTTCCAAGAGTTTGCGAAACACCAACGAGACGACTTCGCGGTCGCCGACCATTCCGCCTTGCGATTTAATCTGCTGGGCTTCGGGCGTGCTGAGCAACTCACTGACGACAACCGGCTGCGCGGAGATGTCGCGGACTTCGCGAATAAAGTCGGTGTTGGTTCCCTTTCCGGCGCCAGGCGCCCCGCCCAGCAGGATCAACTCTGTCGGAAAACGCAGGCTGAGTCTCCCACGTTCCGCTTCCAATTCTTTCCAGACGCTGGAAAAGATCAGGTGGGCGTCTTTGACCTCCAAGTCTTCCGGCGGCATTGGCTTGGGGTCGGTTTTTGGTGCGGTCACGGTACGGCCCAATTCAGAAAATCAACTCGGTTCAAACGATCAATAGGGGACGTCGATCGCATCGCACAGGAACTTCATCAACGGTTTGGCGCGTTTGATACGATCGAGGATGAGTTCGACGAGCGCTTCGCCCGTCACTTCAGCTTCACTTAGTGGGGCGATGGCGATGAAGTCTTTGCGGCGGAGATCATCGATCTGAGGGTGGTCTTTGGGATAATCGCGTGGCGCGGTCTTGAGGCTTTCCCCGACCAATTCGAATTGTTCACTGAACGACTTGTTGTCGCGCGCCCGTTTCCAGGCCTTGGCGTCGCGATCGATGGCTTCGCGGATCGCCGCGAGCACGCTGCTTTCTGGTCGCCAGCAACCGGCGCCGACGAAGCATTCCTTGGCATCGAAGTGAATGTAGACACCCGGAGCATGGACATCTTTGCCGGCCTGATGACGAAACGAGATGCCGACATTTGTTTTGTAGGGGTCTTTGTTTTTACTGAATCGGGTATCGCGGTAGATCCGCATCAGCGACCCGTTGTGCGCCTTCGCGACGACGTGCAACATCGGGGCTGACTTGGCGAGCGGCTTTTGAAGTTGTGTGATCAACTCGACCGCGGGATCACGGACCTGATCCTCGTACCGCGACTTGTGTTCGGCGAACCACTCTCGATTGTTGTTCTTGGCGAGTTTTCGCAAGAACTGGAAAAGTGATTTGGGGATGATCGGTTGTTTCGTCATCGCTCGGGTCATGACTGTGGGCCGCCACACTCGCGCTCAACGAAGAAGAGCGGGTGAAACGCGGAAACCTCAAATGATAGCAATCCGGCCCCGCGTCCGGGTGCGATCCGATTGTCGCCGCCGCCGTCATTTCAGCAACGGGAGGACTGGGTCGCGATCAGAGCTAGCGGGAGCTCGGGGCCACGCCTTTCTCGGTCAACAGCTTGGCCGCTTTGGGAGTCTTGTCGAGGTGCCGAATTGCCACGGATGTGATCATCCGAGCGAACTGGGCTTGAGTCGCCGCATCGACCTGCGGCAACTGGTCGGCGAGCTCGAGCATGCTGGTCGGATTGGAGCATGAAACTCGCCACACCTGCTCGATGAACTTCGCCGTCTCGGTGAAGTTGTGGTCCGCCGAATGACCGATCAGGCCGCCGAAGGAGCGGGCCAACAGGTCCGCTCCGAGGTTATCAAACTTGACGTAGCAATCGAGGGTGCCGATCACGACGGTCGATCCGTCGGCGGCCTCGGTGTAGGTGCTACGAAGAAGGAAGACGCCCTTTCCGGTCACGGGTTTCTGCGTGAACTTTCCGTCGTACTTACCTTCGGCGACGAAGACATGGAGATTGCGGTCGCCGTAGAGCAAGTCGATCCGGCAGGTCGTGCCGCTGCCGTCGTCGGCATCCAACTCGTAAGGCCCGACCCGTTTGGTTTGGACCTCGGTGATGCCCATCACGTCCCAGATGCCGACGATCGTTTCCGGATGACGGGCGAGAAAGACGAACAGCTCGGGGTCGCAACGAAACTGACGTTCGGGAAGCTGCCGGTACAGTGTCGGCTTGTTGGTGACCGAAGCGATTCGCTGTTTCGCCTCATTTGTCAAACGTGCCGTTGGAAGCTGATCGATCAAACGATCTCGCGAGGTACGTTGCTTGTCCTTCGAAAACAGGGAAAACAGCCCACCAGATTTTTTGCTCTGGGTCTGGTTTCGCTGCATCTGACGCGACTTTGCGCCAGGTTGGGCCGCCGAGCCCATTTCCATGAGGGCGATCCACAGCGCGACGAAACCGATCGCCCTCGCTGCGGCGCGGCTCCAACCGTGAGCGATCCAAGTCGTTTGTCCCGTCCGATCCGCCACCGAAACTCCCTGTCGGGCGTCGTTTCGCATCCACCGATGCCGCGTGGAGTGTTCACGCGGCAGCAGTCCCTCGTGTAGCCTTCGGCGATCCTGAGTGACCGAGTTGAGCCAAAACGACGGATCCCGATGTCCCCCGAAAAAACGGGTGTGACTTTGTGGGGCGTCGGGAAAAAGGCTCAAGTTGCCCGACTCGACACTCCTCCACGGATGTCCATAATCGACGCAGTTCCCCGGAGGACTTCACCCTCTCGGAGGGTTTGCTCGGTGTGGATTTCAACAAGGTGTCGCCCAACGGTGGCCGGACCCACCGCGCCAATGAACACCAACACATACGTTCAATCGCGATAAACGATGGCAAAGAAAACGATCGACCAGGTGGATGTGAGTGGCAAGACCGTGCTGATGCGGGTCGACTTTAACGTGCCGCTGGATGATAGCGGGTCCATCACTGACGATCGCAGGATCCGGATGGCGCTTCCCAGCATCAAGAGTGTCATTGATCGCGGCGGCAAGCTGATTCTGATGAGTCACCTTGGGCGACCGACCGGCGAACCGAGCGATGCGGAGAAATTTACGCTTGCGCCAACGGCAACGCGTCTTGGCGAATTGACGGGCGCGACGGTGGATTTTGCCCGTGACACGGTGGACGAAGACGCCGCGGCGAAGGCGGCCGCCCTAAGTGACGGGAGCGTTTTGGTGCTCGAAAACCTGCGTTTCAATCCCGGAGAGAAGAAAGGGGATGCGGAGTTCGCGGGGGCGCTCGCCTCGATGGCCGATGTTTACTGCAACGATGCCTTTGGAACCTGTCATCGCAAGGACGCTTCGATGGTCGCCGTTGCGGAGGCGATGGAGGGCAAGCCGCGTGTCGTCGGTCATTTGGTCGCCAAGGAAATCCAATACCTCAGCGACGCAATCGGCAATCCCGAACGTCCATTCGTCGCGATCCTCGGCGGTGCGAAGGTGAGCGACAAGATCAACGTCATCAACAATCTTCTGGGTATCTGTGACTCACTGCTGATCGGCGGTGCGATGGCCTACACGTTCTCGCTCGCAAAAGGCGGTGCGGTCGGCGAAAGCCTCGTTCAGAAGGAAAAGGTCGATCTCGCGAAAGAGCTGATCGAAAAGGGCGGCGACAAGTTGGTGCTGCCGATCGACACGCATTGCGGTGACGATTTTGGCGACCCGGTAGGCTGCAACAAGGAAGTGGTCCCCGCCGGAGAGATCAAAAACGGATTCGAAGGCATGGACATCGGACCTGCGACGAGCGCCAAGTTCGCAGAAATCCTCGCGAGCGCGAAAACAATCGTTTGGAATGGGCCGATGGGCGTATTTGAGAAGCCGCCGTTTGATGAAGGAACCAAAGCCGTCGCACAGGCGGTCGCCGACAGCGATGCGATCAGCATTATCGGTGGAGGAGACAGCGCCGCGGCGGTCGACCAACTCGGGTTCGCCGACCGTGTCAGTCATGTCAGCACCGGCGGCGGCGCGAGCCTCGCGATGCTGGAAGGCCAGGCGTTCGCGGCGGTCGACCTCTTGGACGACGCTTAGAATGTCGGTCGGCACTCAACTCGGGCTTTGCGCGGCACGAGTAGTGCGATCCATTCCGATAGAGCAGGTCAAACGCCAGTTTCG